>NZ_JBKIOZ010000002.1:0-43864 GCF_046600495.1 Candidatus Phytoplasma pyri
TTAACAAATAGAAAATTAAAAAGCCAAAATAGCTCAACGGTAGAGCAACTGTCTTGTAAACAGTAGGTTGCAGGTTCGATTCCTGTTTTTGGCACCAAGTAATTAATTCATGTCCCGTTAGCTCAGTTGGTAGAGCACTTGACTTTTAATCAAGGTGTCAAAGGTTCGAGTCCTTTACGGGATACCAATTTAGTTTTTAAAAAATTTAGTTTTTAAAAAAAATATTTTGTTTATTTTTTGCCCGGATGGTGGAATAGGTAGACACGTGGGACTTAAAATCCCATGATTTTAACATCGTGCCGGTTCAAGTCCGGCTCTGGGTACCAAATATTTTAGGGGCTTTAGCTCAGTTGGTAGAGCATCTGTTTTGCAAACAGAAGGTCGACGGTTCGAATCCGTTAAGCTCCACCAAATTATTTTTTTTTAATATTAAAAATTTATAATTAATTAATATATTTTGAATGGCGGTGTAGCTCAGTTGGCTAGAGCGTACGGTTCATACCCGTGAGGTCAAGGGTTCAAATCCCTTTGCCGCTACCATAAGGACCTGTAGCTCAGCTGGTCAGAGCCACCGGCTCATAACCGGTTGGTCGTAGGTTCGAATCCTACCGGGTCCACCAAAACAGTTTTTAGGAGGAATACCCAAGTCCGGCTGAAGGGATCAGTCTTGAAAACTGACAGGTCTGAAAAGACGCGGGGGTTCGAATCCCTCTTCCTCCGCCATTTATAAGTATTTTAATTATATTTATATTAATTTTTAATAAATTTTATTTTTATGATATCGCGGGATAGAGCAGTTTGGTAGCTCGTCGGGCTCATAACCCGAAGGTCGTAGGTTCGAATCCTTCTCCCGCAACCAAAATGGTTCGGTGGTGTAGTGGTTAACATGCTTGCCTGTCACGCAGGAGATCGCGGGTTCGAGTCCCGTCCGAACCGCCAAAATTTTTTTTATATATTCATATATAACGGCGGCTCTGTAGCTCAGTCGGTAGAGCAGTGGCCTGAAGAGCCTCGTGTCGGCAGTTCGATTCTGCCCGGAGCCACCATATTTTATTAATATTAAGAGTATATTTTTATTTTTAATAATTTAAGCAGTAATCTTTATTAAAAATAGAGATTACTTTTTTTATTTTAATTTATAATTTAAATAATTTTCATTTATAGTGAATTTTTTTTTTTTTTAAAAAAACAAATTAAAATTAGTAAAGTGGTGTTTTATTTGGATTTTTTTTATTTTATTAATTTATTTATATTTTTTAAATTTATTTTAGGTTTTATTTTTTTATTTTTTGGTATTTATTTTTTTATTTTGCCTCAAGAATTTATTATTGGTGGATTAGAAGGAATTTTAATTTTTTTAGATAAAATATTTTTTTATAAAAATAATAAACAAAATTATTTTTTTACTAAAAATAATGTTATTATTATAATTCGAATTATTTTTTTATTTTTAAGTTTACTTTTACATGGTTTTTTATTTTTTTTAAAGACTTTAATTATTACGTTATTTTTTTCTTTTGGTTTTAAAATATTTGATTATTGGAAAATCAATCAAAATTTTATTATTTATAAGTTCCCTCGTTTTATTAAAAATAATAAAATATATGAATTATTTTTATCTATCATTATCATTATTTTAAGTGTTAGCATTGGATGTGGTTTTATTTTTTCTGTTGATGCTTGTACAGGCGGAACAGATTGTATTTTTTTAAAATTACATTTAAGTTATAAAATTGAATTATTTTATATTTTATTTTTTACAGATGGTTTAGTTATTATTATTTCTTTTTTAATAGATTTTTATAGAAAAATTAATAATAAAAAAATTATTTTTGTTAAATATATTTGTTCTTATATATGTTTTTTTACAGTTAGTTTTATTATAAATATATTAAATAAATATAATTTTTTATCACTTGACAATTTATATATAAAATAATAAAATATTTCTAGCAATCATTTTAATGATTGCTAATGAGGTATTGACTGATGTTGTCTAATAGAAAAAAAATTATTTTAAAATCTATTATAGAAAATTATTCAAAAGAAACAAAACCTGTTAGTTCAAAATTATTAACTTATACACTTCATTTAAATGTTTCTAGTGCTACTATTCGAGCCGATATGGCTGAATTAGAAAAACAAGGTTATTTATTAAAAAAAAATTATAATTCTAGTGGTAGAATTCCTTCATTTAAAGGTTATAATTATTATTTGAAAAATTTAATTAATAGAGAAGAAGAATTTATAGATTTTTTTTCTTTATTTGATAAAATTATTAAAAAAAAAAGTTTTACTAAAGAACAATTAATTAAAAAAGTTTTAGAACTTTTAAGCGAATTAACAAGTTATACCGCAATAGCAATTGGATCTGATATTTTTAAAACTAGTAAAATTAATAAAATTGATTTAATTTATTTAAATTATTTTCAATTAATTATTTTAATTGTTACAGATAAAGGTCATATTCAGCACAAAAATATTGTTTTAAATCAAAAAAAAGGCGTTAATATATTAGATATTAAGAAATTAATAAGAATTTTAAATGATTTTTTAAAAGGAAAATTTTTGTTTGAAGCAGCATTTATTATTCAAAGTGATATTGTAAAAAAAACTATTGGTAAATATATTAATTATCAAGAACAATTAATTAAAACTTTTGTTAAAATTTTTGCTAATTTTGTTGATAATAATTATTATTTATCTGGAGTTTTAAATATTTTAAATCAACCAGAATTTAATAACATAGAAGTTATTAAAAAATTTATTAATTTTTTAACTAAAAAAGAATTAATAAAAATTATGAATATTAAAAAAAGAATTACTTTTAAATTTTCTGATAATATAGAATTAATTCAGTTAGAAAATTTTACTATTATTTCTATACCTTATTCTATTAGTAGAAATGAAAAGGGACAAATAGCTATTTTAGGTCCTTATAAAATGAATTATTATAAAGTTATACCTCTTTTAGAATATTTATCGGTTTATTTATCTAATTTATATGATTTAAATAATTGAAAACAAGTTAAAAATAAGGAGTTTATTATGGATAATAAAAAGGATATTTTTGATTCTGAAAAAAATGAAGAAGTTATCAATGAAGAAAAAAATTTATCAGATAATAATCAAATTCCAAAAGTAGAAAACAATAATGTTTCTAATAAGGATAAATGTTGTTGTGAACAAGAAAACAATGATAAATTTTCAAAAGTAGAAAACAATAATGTTTGTAATAAGGATAAATGTTGTTGTGAACAAGAAAACAATGATCAAAGTAAAGAATTAAATATTAAAGAATATATTAAAATTTTAGAAACAAAAATTAAAAATTTAGAAAAAGATTTTATGAATTTAAATCAAACACATGAAAATGAAAAATTAAGATATAGATCAGATTTAGAAAATTTTACTAAAAGAATTAATAAAGAAAGAATTAAAGAACGTAAATATGCTTCTATGAAATTTATAGAAAATATTTTAGTTCCTTTTGAACAATTTGAAAAAGTTTTAGAAATGAATGTTGAAAATGAAATATTAAAAAAATTTTTAGTTGGATTTCAAATGATTCATCAACAAATGAAAAATATTTTTAAAGAAGAAGGTTTAAAAGAAATTGATTCTTTAGGAAAGAATTTTGATCCTAAATTACATTATGCAATGGAAAAAATATCTGATAAAAATCAACCTAATAATTCTAATATTTATGTTTTACAAAAAGGTTATTTATATAAAGAAAGAGTATTAAAACCAGCAATGGTTAAAGTAAACGAATGGAGTGAAGAAGATGACAAAGACAAATAAAATTATTGGTATTGATTTAGGAACAACAAATTCTTGTGTTGCCGTTATGGAAGGTGGAGAATCAAAAGTTATTGCTAATGCTGAAGGTGGAAGAACTACTCCTTCTGTAGTTGCTTTTAAAGGAGATAATATTATGGTTGGAGAAATTGCTAAAAGACAAGCTATTACAAATCCTAACACTGTTATTTCTATTAAAAGACATATGGGTGAAACAAAATATACAGTTTCTGTTGACGGAAAGAAATATACTCCTCAAGAAATTAGTGCTATGATTTTACAAAATTTGAAAAAAACAGCAGAAGAATATTTAGGTTCAGAAGTAACTCAAGCTGTTATTACAGTTCCAGCTTATTTTAATGATGCTCAAAGACAAGCCACTAAAGATGCAGGTAAAATTGCTGGTTTAGAAGTAAAAAGAATTATAAATGAACCAACTGCAGCTGCTTTAGCTTATGGTATTGATAAAAACAATAAAAAAGAACAAACTGTTTTAGTATTTGATTTAGGAGGAGGAACTTTTGATGTTTCAATTCTTAATTTAGCAGATGGAACTTTTGAAGTTTTATCAACATCTGGAGATAATAAACTTGGTGGAGACGATTTTGATCAAAGAATTGTTGATTATTTAGTGAAAGAATTTAAAAAAGAAAATTTAATAGATTTATCTAAAGATAAAATGGCTTTACAACGTTTAAAAGACTCTGCAGAAAAAGCTAAAAAAGAATTAAGTGGTGTAAGTTCTACTCAAATATCTTTACCTTTTATTACTATGAGTGAATCTGGTCCTTTGCATTTAGAAAATAATTTAACTAGAGCTAAATTTGATGAATTAACTGTTGATTTAGTTCAACGTTGTTTAGGACCGGTAAAATCTGCTTTAAGTGATGCTAAATTAACTTGTGATAAAATTGATCAAGTTCTTTTGGTTGGTGGTTCAACTAGAATACCTTCAGTTCAAGAATTAGTTAAAAAAGAGATTCAAAAAACTCCTAATAAAGGAATTAATCCTGATGAAGTAGTTTCAATGGGTGCTGCTATTCAAGGTGGTATTTTATCTGGTGATGTTAAAGATGTTTTATTATTAGATGTAACTCCTCTTTCTTTAGGTATTGAAACTTTGGGTAATGTTTTTACTAAATTAATTGAAAGAAATACTACTATTCCTACTTCAAAAACACAAGTTTTTTCTACTGCAGCTGATAATCAACCGGCAGTAGATATTCACGTATTACAAGGTGAAAGAACATTAGCAACCGATAATAAAACTTTAGGGCGTTTTCAATTAACTGATATTCCACCAGCACCAAGAGGAACACCACAAATTAGTGTAACTTTTGATATTGATGCTAATGGAATTGTATCAGTTAAAGCTAAAGACTTAGGTACTAATAAAGAACAAAAAATAGTTATTACCAGTTCAGGAACTTTATCTAAAGAAGAAATTCAAAGAATGATTAAAGAAGCTGAAGAAAATGCTGAAGCTGATCGTTTAAAAAAAGAATTGATTGATATTAAAAACGAAGCTGATACTTTAATTTTTCAAACTAAAAAAGCTTTAGTTGATTTAAAAGATGATGTTGAAGTTAAAGAAAAAGAAAAAATTGAATCTAAAATTAAAGAACTTGAAGAAGTTATTTTAAAAGATGATGTTAATGTTATTAAAGAAAAAATTAATGCTTTATCTCAAGATGCACAGAATATTGCTATTAAAGCTTATCAAAAAAATCAAAATAAAACAGTAAACAATGAAAAAAATTCATCTAACAACAATAAAGAAGAAAAAGTTAAAGATGATCAAGTTGTAGATGCAGATTTTGAAGAAAAAAAATAGTTTCAAATTTTTTTAAAAAAAGGGGACTTGCATTAGGTCTCCCTTTATATTATTATTTTGATTTATTTAAAATTATTTAGAATTTGATAAAATTTGGAGTTAACAATATGATAAAAAAAAGAGACTATTATGAAGTTTTGGGCATATCAAGAGATGCAAGTGCTGAAGAAATTAGAAAAGCTTATAGAAAAATGGCAAAACAATATCATCCTGATATTTCTAAAGAACATGATTCTGAAAAAAAATTCAAAGAAGTTCAAGAAGCTTATGAAGTTTTAAGTGATCCTAATAAAAAATCTAATTATGATAATTTTGGTCATCAAAATACTAGTGGTGGTAATGATGGTTTTGAAGGTTTTGGTAGTAATTTTGGTGATTTTGATGATATTTTTAGTAATTTATTTAGTCAAAATAGCAGAAATAAAAAAACATCATCTGATGATTTTGATGAAAAAATCGAAATAGAAATTGATTTTTTAGAAGCTGTTTTGGGAACAAAAAAAAATATTCAATTAGTTTTAGAAGATTATTGTCAAGAATGTAATGGTTCTGGTGCCCAAAATAATAATGATGTTTCGACTTGTCAATACTGTAATGGTTTAGGATATGTTAATATAGAACAAAGAATTTTTTTTGGTAATGTTCGTTCACAACAAAAATGTTCTTATTGTGATGGTCAAGGACAAAAAATAAAAAATAAATGTTTTTTTTGTAAAGGTAAAAAAACTCAAAAATATAAAAAGAATTTAGTTTTAGATGTTCCCGCTGGAATCGATAATGGTATGACTTTAAAAATGTCTCAAAAAGGTCACTGTGGTATAATTGGTAATAATAAATTAAAAGGAGATTTGTATATTACTTTTAGAGTTAAAAAAAGTAAAGTTTTTTCTAGAAAAGGTTTAGATGTTTATACAGAAATTTTTATTACTTTCTCCCAAGCTGTTTTAGGATTTGTTATTGCAATAGAAACTATTTATGGTAAAGTTGATTTAAAAATTCCTGCAGGAACACAATCTGGTAATAAAATGAGATTAAAAAATAAAGGTATAGTAGACGTTAATAGTTATTACAATAAGGGTGATCATTATGTTATTGTTAACGTAGAAACACCTAAGAATCTTTCGCAAGAACAGAAAAAATTATTTGAAGATTTACAAAAATTAGAAAATAATTATTATAAAAATAAAACAAAAAATAGTTTTTTTAAAAAATTTTTATAAAAAAAGTTAATAAATGTTATAATTAAATTTGAGTAGTATTATCGATTTATAAAATTTATTTAATAAATAATAATATATTAAAAAAGGATTATTATACTAATGATTTTAATTAAATATAATCGAAAAAATGATTTTAAACCCTATTTTTATTTTGCTTTAGAAGAATATATTTTATCTAATTTATTGAGTAAAGAACAAGAAGCTTTCTTTTTTATGTGGCAAATTCACGGAATTGTTATAGGGAAAAATCAAATTATAGAAAATGAAGTTAATTTAGATTTTTTGAAAAAAAATAACATTCCTATTTTTAGACGTCCTACAGGGGGTGGTTGTGTATATAATGACCCCCAAGTTCCTTTATTTAGTATTGTTGTTAGAAAAAAAGATAAAAATTTTAATTTTAAAATATATTTACAAAAAATTATTGATGTTTTTAAAGACTTAGGCGTTAATTTACATTTTAGTGGCAGAAATGATATTTTATTAAATGACAAAAAAGTTTCTGGTAGTTCTTTTATGCAAACTAAAAATGGTATGATCATGCATGGAACATTACTTTATGATTGTGATGTAGAAACTATGGTTAGATCTTTAAATCCTAATGATGAGAAACTTATTTCTAAAGGTATCGATAGTGTTAAATCTAGAATTACTAATTTAAAAGATTATATTAAGAATATTTCACAAAAACAATTGCATAAAATTTTAGAAATAAAACTAACTGACAAAGAGTATATTTTAAGTTCTAAACAAGTTTTTGAAGTAGAATCATTGTCTAAAAAATACATGACTAAAGAATGGCTTTATTTTCAACACCCTGAATATTCAAAAATTTTAAAAAAACGTTTTTCTTGGGGATATTTGGAAATTTTATTGTTTTTAAAAGATGGTAAAATTACAAAAATGAATTTAGTGGGTGATTTTTTTCATAAAAGTGATAATTTACAATTATTTATAGAAAAATTTGAAGGATCATTATATTCTTTAAAATTTTTAGAAAAAATTTTAGCTCAAAATGATATTAGTGAATATATTTTAGATGCTTCGAATAAAGACTTTATTTCATTATTAAAAGAAGGTATTGTAGAAAAATTATTGGATTATAATGATTAATATTAAACGATTTACAAATTAAATATTTTTTCTTTTTGATAATAACATAACTAATTTTAGTAATGTTATTATCAAATAAAATTTTTATCAAAAAATATTATTAAAAATTTTTTGATAAAAATTTTATTTAAATCTTCAAAAATATAATATAAAAAATTAATAATATTAAATTTTATATAATTATAAGGAGGGAATATATTATAAAATGCAAATTAATTTGCTTAAAAAAGTAATTATTATTACATTATTATTTATTAGTTGTTTTATAATTGAAATATTTTCTAAGCTTACTATTAATAGTTTTGCAGATTGTCATAATTCTTTTTTTAAAATAGAATTTTTACCATTGATTTTGATAGGTTTTTTATTTGGTTTTAAATATGGGTTTTTATCTAATTTATTATATTTGTTAATTCATTTTATATTTGAATATTTTTATATTTCAGAAACATTATTTTCATCTTTAGACTTATCGAAATTATTTATTTTTTGTTTATTTTTTTTTAAATTTTTTTTACCTTATATATATTGTTCTTTTTCTGGTTTATTTTATAGACAAGATTTACAACATTTAAATCATAAAAAAAATATTATATTAACTTTTTTTATTATAGTTGTATTAAATATTATTTCTGTTTTTTTAATGGTTGAAATTTTATCAAAATTGTCGCCGTCGTCTTTACATAATATTGAACATCATGAACATGATAAAAATTTATTTAAATTTTTTTTTAGTGAAAATATTCCTTTTAAAACAATTTATTTAATTTATAATTTATTATCAGTGTTAGTTAATTATTTTATTATTTGTTTACTTTTTATTTTGATTATTCCTCGATTAAAAGATAATTTGTATAAATTATCTTAATATTTTAAAATTATTTTATTAATTGATCTACTATTTTTAAATAATTTATACGTGGATTATTATATTGAAAAGATATATTTAAATTATTATTTAATAAAATTTTATATTTAATACTTTTAACCCCCTTTTTTAAATATTTTATTATTAAATTAATTGGAATTAAAAAATATTCATCATTAATTTTAAAATGAACAATAAAAAAAGCTAATCCTTTATTATTATTTATTTGTTCTAAGTGTTTAATTTGGTGAAGAGGTATATTTGAAAATGGATAAGAAGTTTTACAATTAGTTTCTTTTACATCAAATGTTATATATTTTCCTTTGTATAAGCCGTGATAATCTGGTAAAGCTTCTTTACGAAAGTAAGCTTCAGTTATTTTAGCTTTATTTCTAGAAGGATAGCTAACTTTTACAATTTGAATAGGGATAGGGTTTTTATAAATAAAAGCAATTTGATTTTCTAAGTAAAATTTATTAGTAATGTTAATATCTTTTTCTAATGACATTCCTAAATTACTTTTATTATTATTTTTTTGAATTTTATTTTTTTTAACTGTTGGATACTTCATAATATTTTATTTTTCTTTCTTTTTAGCTCATATATTCAATTATAAACTAAATTTTTATTTTCTTATTTTATTAAAATTTTAAATAAAGGATATTTATTTATATGAAAGAAATTCAATTTTTTGCTTTAGGAGGCCTGAACGAAAATGGTAAAAATTTTTATTTATTAAAAATAAAAAAATCATATTTTATTATTGATGCAGGTTTAAAATATCCTAATGAAAATATGTATGGTATTGATTGTATTATTGCTGATTATAATCAATTAGAAAATATCAAAGATCAAATAAAAGGAATTTTTTTAACTTCAGCTTCCGAAACTTATATAGGTGGTTTTTTTTACTTAATTAAATATTTAAAAAAACCAGTTTATACATCTTATTTTATTATGCAGGTATTAAAAAAATATTTAAAAAAGCATAATATTATTTATCAAGATTTAGAATTAAATATTTTAAAAGATGATCAAGTAGTCACATTTTCAGATACAAAAGTTTCTTTCTTTTTTATTACACAATATTTACCTGAAACTTTAGGTTTAGCTTTTGAAACTGAAAAAGGTTTTATTGTATATTCTAATGAAGTTCAATTTTTACAACAAAAAGATAAATCTTTTTTTACTGATTATTTTAAATTAACATCCATTGCAAAACAAAAAGTTCTTGCTTTTTTTATGACTTCTCAAGGTGCTTTTATTTCAGGAGAAAAAGAAAAATTACAAAATATTCATTATTGTTTGAATAATCATTTTATTAATCTTAAAAGAAATATTATTATCGCTCTTTTAATTCCGGATTTATTAAAAATTCAATTAATTGTTGATATTGCTATAAAAAGAAATTTAAAAATAGCAATTTTAGGCAGAAAAAGCCAAATTATTATGGATGTAGCTTTACAAAAAAAATATTTAAAAATACCTGATTCTCATTTTGTTAATTTAAAAAAAATAGAAGATCATTTA
The DNA here is from genome assembly GCF_046600495.1 of Candidatus Phytoplasma pyri. Lineage (NCBI taxonomy): Bacteria > Bacillati > Mycoplasmatota > Mollicutes > Acholeplasmatales > Acholeplasmataceae > Candidatus Phytoplasma > Candidatus Phytoplasma pyri. The sequence goes on from NZ_JBKIOZ010000002.1 coordinate 10,367, forward strand.
AATTATAAAAATTTAGTTGTTATAGTTGTGGGTAAACAATTTGAACCTTTTTATCGTTTACAAAGAATGTGTAAAAAGACTGATCGTTTAGTTCATTTAACTTCCGAAGATAAAGTAATATTAATGTCTATTGAAACTGCAGGCAGCGCTAGAATTTATTCTAAAACTTTAGATTTTTTATCTCGTTGTAATGTTTCAATAGATATTTTGATTAAAGATTTATTAACTTATTCATATAATTTTAGTGAAAATTTAAAATTTATGTTAAACTTACTAAAACCTAAATATTTAATTCCAATTTCGGGCGAATATCGCCATCAATATCAAGTTAAAAAAATATCTAATGAATTAGATTATTTAGATAAAAATATTTTTTTATTAGAAAATGGTGATATTTTTTATTATGATTTTAAAAAAGAACCTTATATTCAAAAAAAAGCTTTTAAAAAATTAGGCGAAATTTTAATAGATGGTACTCCTGTTGAAGATGGTAATGATTTTATTATGAAAGATCGTGAATTTTTAGCTATGGATGGTGTTATTATGTTTATTGCTAATATTAATATTAAACATAAAAAAATATTAGGTAAAACTGAATTAGTAAGTAAAGGTTTTATAACCTCAACTGAAGTTAATAATATCTTTTTTGCTAAGTTAAAACAAAATTTTGAAAATAAAATTGAATTTTTTTTAAAACAAAATAATTTAAAATGGTTGGTTTTTAAAAAAAATTTAAGAGAAGAATTAGTAAAATTTATTTTTAAAGAAATTAGAAAAAAACCCATTGTTATTCCTATTTTGATTACTATAGGTAATTATTAATTATAAAATATATTATAATTTTATATTTTTTACTAATATAAGAAAGGTATTATGAAATAAATGAAAATTATTCATCCAAAAGCTAATTTGCAAGATTTTGATATCTTTTTTTGTGCTTTAGGTGGATTAGGTGAAGTCGGTAAAAATATGTATATTTTCGAAATTGAAAAAAATATTTTTATTGTAGATGCAGGTATTTTATTTTCTGATAATATTTTATTTGGTGTTAATTATGTTATTCCTAATTATGAATATTTATTAGAAAATGAAAATAGAATTGTAGGACTTTTTGTAACTCATGGTCATGAAGATCATATCGGAAGTATTCCTTATTTATTAAAAAAAGTTAAAATTCCTAAAATTTTTGTTTCTGGTATTGCTTATGATTTACTTGAAATTAAATTATTAGAACATAAAGATATTGTTAATAATTTAACTAAAATTGAAAAATATAATAATAATTCTAAATATAAATTTGGTAATACAGAAATTTCTTTTGTTCGTTTAAATCATTCTATTCCGGATATGTTTGGTATTATTTTTAAAACTAAAAATGGCAATATTTTTCACACTGGAGATTTTAAAATTGATTATACTCCTGTTGGACCTGGGGCGGAATATGAAAAATTAACAGAAATTCAAAAAGAAGGTGTTTTATGTTTGCTTTCGGATTCAACAAATGCTGAAAAAGAAGAATTAATTCAATCAGAAAATAAAATTGGAGAATCTATTAATGATCTTTTTTCACAAATAACTGGGAGAATTATTATTGTTACATTTGCATCTAATTTTTATCGTATAAAACAAATTATTGAATCTACTATTTTTACTAAAAGAAAATTAGCTGTTTTTGGTCGTAGTATGGAAAAAACTATTGAAACAGGAAAAAAAAATGGTTATTTTAAAATATCTAATGATTTAATTATTAATAATAATAATATAAATAAATATAACGATATTACTTTACTTTGTACAGGGTCTCAAGGCGAACCCTTAGCAGCTTTAAGTCGTATTGCGAATAACACTCACAAACAAATTAAACTTAATAAAGGAGATACTGTTATTTTTTCTTCTTCTCCTATTCCAGGTAACCAAGATAGTATTAATAAAATTATTGATTTACTTTTAAAAATAGATATTAATGTTATTACTCATGGACCTTTAATTAATACTCATACTTCAGGTCATGGAAGTCAAAATGATTTAAAATTAATTTTAAGTTTAGTTAAACCTAAATATTTTATTCCTATTCATGGTGAACATCGTATGTTGACTAAACATAAACAATTAGCAATTGATTGTGGTGTATTACCAGAAAATATTTTAATTTTAGATAATGGACAACTAGTTGGTTTAAATTCACAAAAAATTGAATTATTAGGAAGATTACCTGCAGGAAATATTCAAATTGATGGTTCTGGTGTTGGCGATGATATAGGTAATTTAATTTTAAAAGAAAGACGAACTTTAAGTGAAGAAGGTTTGTTATCGGTTATTATTACTATTGATTATAAGAAAAAAAAAGTTTTAAATTTTCCTATGATTATTTCTCGAGGTTTTATTTATATGAAGGGCAATCAAAAATTAATTCGTAAAATATCTTTGGAAATTAAACAAAAAGTAGAAGAAGTAATACAAAAACAAGATATAATAAAATTATATTTAAAAAAAATAATTATAGATTATTTAACTTCTTATATTTATGAATTAACATTGCGAAATCCTATTATTGTTCCTATTATTTTAAATATTTAATTTTTATTATTAAATAAATTTTTTGCATAAGGGTTTTGTAAATATGATTTCATCTAAACAAAATATTATTTTTAAAAAAATGAAAAAATTATTAAATAAAAAATATTGTGATTTATATCAACAATTTTTAGTTTTTGGAGATCATTTAATTGAAGAAGCAGAAAAAACAAAATCTATTATAGAAATTTATACTACTTCTTTGAATAAAAAAGGTATTTTAATATCTACTGATTTAATGAAAAATTTAAAACAAACAAAAACTTTATTTGAACAAGTAGCAATTTGTAAACATCATAATAATCCTATTTTTAGTAATAAAATTTTAGTTTTAGATGATATTCAAGATCCTTCTAATTTAGGTGTTTTATTAAGAAGTTCTTTAGCTTTTGGTTTTAATCAAGTTTTGTTAAGTAAAAATAGTGCAAGTTTTTATAATGAAAAAACAATTAGAGCGAGTCAAGGCGCTATATTTTATCTTTATTTTCAAAGAGGCAATTTAGAACATTTATTAAAAAAATTTAAAAATAAAAATTACACAATTTTTAGTTCTTTAGTTCATAAAAATAAAAAAACTTTAAGTATTGATCAGTTAAATAAATTTCCCAAAGATATGAAAAAAATATTAGTTTTAGGAAATGAAGGTTCTGGTATTTCTTATAATATTGAATTAATTACGGATTATTTTTTAAATATTCCTACTAAAAAAGTAGAAAGTTTAAATGTATCAATAGCAGGTAGTATTTTAATGCATTATTTATAATATATATTTTTGTTAAATAAAAAAATATTAATTTAAATTTTCTATTTTTTATTGTTATTAAAAAAGTTATTTGTTATTTCATAATAATTTATAGTTTATAAAATAAATTTAAAATTAATAAACTTATAATATATTAAAAAATATATATTATATAATTTTTTTTTTAATAAAACTTAGAAAAAAATGGAATCTCAAAATTATTAATGAACTAAAATTAGAATAAAAAAATAAAAAAATTTCAAATAATCAAAGAAGTAATTTTAAAAGATTTTTTATATAAAAAATATACAAAACAAGATTATATAAATTTTTCTAATATTAAAAAAAATGTTAATTTAATGTGTTAATTTTTAAAAGGAAACTAAATTAAAATCTAGTTATAGATTGTTTATGTTTTTATTTTATAAAATTATTTTTTTCTAAAAAAATTCATTATTATTTATTGATTATTGTTTTTTAAATTTTATTATTATTTCTTTTCTGTTTATTTTTCTTACTTTAATAAAAAATAAAATATAAAATTAAATTTACTAATAACAAAATTTTTCAAAAATAATAATTTAGTTAACTACTTTAAATACTTTTATTTTTGTTTTTTTAAGTAAAGTTTTTATTTTTTTATTAAAGAAATTAATTTAATAATTTTTTCTAATTAATAATAATTTTGCCCTTTTTTTAAGAAAACTGGTTTATTAAATTAACCCCCCCTTTTTTTTAGGGGATTTTTTTATTAATAGTTATAAAATAATGATTTTTAATAATAAAAAATATAATTCTAAGTTAATAAAAATAAACAAATATAAATTAACTTTTAAATTTAAATATTGATTAATAATTCATTTTATTATTTTATTTTTTTAAATATTTCTATTATAAATAAAGGCATAATGGATAAAAAAATTATTAATAAAAAATCTTTTAAATCTAAATCTGCTAAATTTAAAATATTTTTAAAAAATGGTAAAAATATAGTTAAAAATTGTAATAAACAACTAAAAATAAATATTTTTATTAAAAACTTGCTAGGTTTTAAAACAAAAATAGATTTGCGAAAATTTATTAAATTAAAAACGTGAACTAATTGAGATAAAGCTAAAACCATAAAAGCAAAAGTTTGAGCATATTTATAATTATTCACTATTGTATCAGTTTTATGAATATTAAAACCAATTACAGCAGATATAAAAGTTAAAGAACCAATCATTATTCCTTCTAATATTATTTTTAATATTAAATCTTTGTTTATAATATTATTTTTAATATTTCTTGGCGGTTTTGTCATTAAATTATGTTCTTTGGAATCTATTCCTAAAGCTATTGCTATTAATGAATCTGTAATTAAATTAATCCAAAGAATTTGTACAGCATTTAATAATAAAAAATTAGAAGAAAATAAAAAACTATTTAAACAAGTATTTAGTAAAACAGCAAATATTTCTCCAGTATTACAACTTATTAGAAAAATTAAACTTTTTTGCATACTATTGAAAATATTTCTACCCTCTTTAATAGCATAAGCAATAGTTAAAAGATTGTCATCTGTGATAATTATATCTGAAGCTGTTTTAGAAATTTCAGTACCAGCTTTACCCATAGAAATGCCTATATCAGCTTTTTTTATACTAGGAGCATCATTGACGCCATCGCCTATCATTGCAACAATTACATCTTTTTTTTGCCAAGCTTCTATAATTTTTAATTTATTTTCTGGATTTGTTCTAGCGTAAACTTTAATTAAATGAAGTTTTTCATTAAATTCTTTTTCAGACATTTTATTTAAAACATCGCCAGTAATTATTAAATCTTTTTTTTTATCAAAGATTTTTAATTCTGTTGCTATTGCTTCTGCTGTATTAATATTATCGCCAGTAATCATAATGGTTATAATATGAGCTTTTTTAAAAATTTTAATAGTTTCAAAAGCTTCTTTTTTAACATTATCTTTAATTGATATTAAACCTAAAAAAATTAAATTTTTTTCAATTTTTTGGATATCCTTATTATTTTTTATATTAAAATTATAATCTAATTTTTGATATGCTAAACCTAAAATTCTTAAAGATTTTTTACTCATTGTTTCTAAATAATTTTCAAATAATTTTAAATTATTTTTTTTTTTTATTAAAATCTCTCCTTCATTATCTATATATTTACAAATATTTAATAAAATTTCTGGTGCTCCTTTTGTTATTGCAAAACATTCTTGTTTATTTTTATGTATAGTAGTCATTAATTTTTTTTTAGAATCAAAAGGTAATTCATAAATTTTAATATTTTGGTTTCTTAAATTTGGAATATCATATTTTAAAAAAACACCTAAATCTATAAATGATTTATCTATTGGATTGTTAGCATATGAATGATATTTTTTTTTTTTGTTATTTTTTTCAATATCATAATCAGCATTATTACATAATAAACCATAATTTAATATTTTTACTAAATTTTTATTTAAGATATTTTTTTTATTAATTATATAATTATTTTTATATAAGTATATATCTGTAATTTTTAATTTATTTTCTGTTAAAGTGCCTGTTTTGTCTGTGCAAATAATTTTTGTTGCCCCTAAAGATTCTAAAGAACGAATATTTTTAACAATCGTTTTTTTATCTAATAATTTTTTCATTCCTAATGTTAAAATAATAGTAATAATAGTTAATAATCCTTCAGGAATGGCCGCTACAGCTAAAGAAATAGAATTTAAAAATGTATTTTTAAAAACTTCTAAATTGATTTCTTTTAAATAATAATGTTTTGATAAGATAAAAAAAGTATTTAAAATAATTAATGTTAAAATTATAATAGTTAAAAATTTACCTAATTTATTAATATTATTTTCTAAAGGTGTTCTTTTTTTTTTAATATTTTGAATTAATGAAATAATTTTTCCTATTTCTGTTTTCATACCTGTAGCAATAACTAAACCTTTTGCTTTTCCATAAGTAACTACAGTATTTTTAAAAACTAAATTTTTACAATTTAAAATTTCTGTTTCTTTATCTGAAATTGTTAAATTATTTTTTGTTATTGATATATTTTCTCCCGTTAAAAAAGATTCTTCGATTTGTAAGTTATAAGTTTCTATTAATCTTAAATCAGCTGGAACTAAATTTCCTGTTTCTAAAAAAATAACATCTCCTTTTACTAAATCTTCTATAAAAACCATTTTAATTTTATTATCTCTCAAAACCTTAATATAACTTAATGTTTTTTTGTTTATAAATATAGATGTTTTTTCTGATTTATTTTCATAAAAAACACCTAATAAAGCGTTACAAAAAATAATTAATAAAATTAATATTCCTTCAAATAATTCATTTTTATTTTTTGTTAAAAAACCAATTATTAATGTAATAGATGAAGATGTTAATAAAATAAAAACTAAAAAATTTTGAATTTGTTTTTTTAGTTTAAACCAAAAAGAAGTTTTAATAAAATCTTTTAGTTTATTTTTACCTTCTAAATTAAGTTTTTCTTTTGCTTTAACAGAACTAAGTCCTTTTTGGATATTTGTTTCTAGTATTTTTTCTAATTCTTTCAGATTTTTTTTAGCAAATAATATTTTCATATTTAAATTTTTTTATTTCCTTATACTATATTTTTTATATGATATTTTACAAAATTTAATATATAATATTAAAATTTTTTATATTATAATTATAAGAATATCATAAAATATTAATATTAATAGTTAAAATTTTTTTATTTTTATAATTAAAATTTTATTTTTTTATTTATTTTGTTATAATACTTAGATATGCTTCAAAAAATATTTTAGAAAATATTATATTTATTTTTTGTTTAAATTTAAAAATATTTAATTTAAAATTAAATTTATTTTTTTTAGATATAATTACTTATATATATGTAAGTATGAAATTTTATATCACTATAAGTAAGGAGAATAATGTTTTTTTTATGTTTAATAAAGATATTTTACATATAAGCAGTTTAAGCTCAGAAGAGGTTTTAAAATATTTAAAAACCAGTCTTCAAGGTTTAAATAATCAAGAAGTTATTAAAAGGCAGTCATTATATGGAAAAAATATAATGAAACAAACAAAAAATTTTAATTTTTGGAAACAATTTATTAAACAATTTACTTCTTTAATAGCTTTTGTATTGTGGATTTCAGGTTTTTTAGCAATTATTATTCGAGAAATTGAAATTGGTAGTGCTATTTTTTTGGTTATTATTATTAATGGTTTATTTTCTTTTTCTCAAGAATATAAAACTGATAAAATTTTATCTTCTTTAGCTAATATGATTCCGAAAAAAATACAAGTTTATCGTGATGGTAAAATTCAAATGATTTCGACTGTTGAGTTAATTATTGGAGATATTATTTTTATTGAAAATGGTACTGCTATTCCGGCTGATGCTAGAATTATTGATTCTAATCAATTTTTTGTTGATAATTCAATGTTATCAGGTGAGACTGTTCCTTTGAATAGAACTCATTTTCCAAATAATAAAGGATTTAAAGTTATTTCTGAAATCCCTAATTTAGTTTATGCAGGTACTACTGTTTCACAAGGAAATGCAAAAGCTGTAGTATATGCTATCGGAGATCAAACTCAAATTGGCGAAGTTTCTGTTTTGGCTCAATGTATTGATAAAGGCAGTGGTACTTTAGATCGTGAAATTCATAAAATTATTAAAAAAATTAGTTTAATAGCCTCTATTTTAGCCATTACAGCATTTATTATTTATATATTATCTGAGATATTAAGACATAAAAATTATAATTTATCAGCAGTATTTAAAACTTCTATTACAGTAGGTTTAGGTATGTTAGTAGCTAATATTCCGGAAGGACTTTTGCCTACTGTTAATTTAAGTTTAGCTGTTGGTTCTCAAAGAATGGCTAAACATAATGCTTTAATCAAAAAATTATCTTCAGTTGAAACTTTAAGTTCCGCAACTGTTATTTGTACTGATAAAACAGGAACTTTAACTAAAAATCAATTAACGGTTAGAAAAATTTTAACACCTGATAGTTTAATTAATGTTACTGGTTTGGGTTATGAAAAAAAAGGTAAAATTTGTTTAAATAATTTTCAAGCCAAAAAAGGATTAGAAAAACTTTTAATAGCGTCTGTTTTATGTTCTGAAGCTAATTTAAATACTAATAAAAAAAATCCAAAAAATTTTGAAATTATCGGTAGTCCCACAGAAGGTTCATTGTTAATAGCTGCTTATAAATATGGCTACGATATTAATAAAACTAGAAATGATTTTGATATTCTTAAGGTTAATTCTTTTACTTCTGAAAGAAAAAAAATGAGTGTTTTAGTAAATAATAATAGCAATTCATTTTATGATATTAATAAAAAATATTTGTTTGTAAAAGGTGCCCCAAATATTATTTTAGAAAATTGTTGTATGCAATATAAAAATCAAAAAGCTATCGCTTTAAGTGCTTCCGAAAAAGAGGAATTTTTAAATAAAAATAATGAGTTTTCTAGTGAAGGATTTCGTATTTTAGCTATAGCATATAAAAAAAATGAAGATTGTTGTGAAGAAAATGATATGGTATTTTTAGGTTTTGTTATAAATTATGATCCTCCAAAAATAGGTGTAAAAGAAGCTATTGAGGATTTAACTAAAGCAGGTTTAAAAACTACTATTATTACTGGAGATTATGGTATTACAGCAGTAGCTATAGGTAAACAAGTTGGTATTATTAAAGATGATTTTATTAATATTAATGGTTTTGAATTAGATAAATTATCTACAGAAGAATTAAAGAATATTTTAAAAACTGATAAGCCTATAATTTTTTCAAGAACAACACCAAAACATAAATTAAAAATTATTAAAGCATATAAAGATAATGGTGAAATTATTTGTGTTACTGGTGATGGTGTTAATGATATTTTAGCTATGAAAGCAGCTCATATTGGAATTGCTATGGGTCAAAATAATAAAGACATTGTATTTAATGCTGCTGATATGATTTTATTGGATGATAATTTTGTTACTATTCCTAAGGCATTATTAGAAGGAAGAGGAATTTATGAAAATATAAAAAAATTTATTACTTATGTTTTTGCTTCTAATGTACCGCAAATTTTTCCTATTATTTTAATGGCAATTTTTGCAACACCTCTTTATTTAACAGTTTTACAAATACTTGCTATTGATTTGTTAACAGATTTAATTCCTGCAATTGCTTTGGGAGCTGAAGAACCAGATTCTTCTTTATTAGAAAATAAACCAAGAAATAAGGATCAGAATTTATTAGATAAAACAGTTTTTAAAAGAGCTTATTTATTTTTAGGTTTGATAGAAGGATTAATAGCTTTATTTTTATTTTTATATTTTTATTATATTCATGGAGAAGGTAAAATAGCAGATTTACCGTTGGCATCAACTATGGCATTTGGAGGAGTTATTTTTGCACAAATTGGTAATGTTTTTGGTTGTCGTTCAGATAAATTTTATTTTTGGAAAACTTTTAATAAAAAAAATAAAATTTTATATTTAGGTATTTTATGTGAATTTATTTTATTTGTTCTGATAACAAATATAGAATTTTTAAATAAAGTTTTTAATACTACACCAATCACTTTTTATCAATATTTAATTTTATCAATTTGTCCCTTTATTATTTTATTTTTTGATACTATTTGGAAAAGATTTTTAATTTATAAAAAAAATAATTTATGATATTTTTAATTAAAAAAATATATTTTAATTTATTATAGTAAAGGTTTTAAAAATATGAAATTAATTGTAGGTTTAGGCAATCCAGGAGAAAATTATCGATTAACTTTACATAATATAGGTTTTATGATGATTGATTATTTATTAAATACAATTATTACAGATAAAAAAATTTTAAAAAAACATAATTCATATATATATGAATCTAATATTGAAAAAAAATTAGTTTTATTGGTAAAACCACAAACTTATATGAATTCATCTGGCTATGCTGTTAAAAAAATTTTAAATGAATATAAAATTCTTTTAGATGATTTTTTAGTTTTATCTGATGATATTTATTTACCTGAAGGCAAGTTTAAACTTAAATTACAAGGTGGTCATGGTGGCCATAATGGAATAAGAAATATTATTGATTGTTTACAAACGAAAAAATTTAAAAGATTAAAAATAGGAGTTAATAAAAATCATAATACATCTTTAGAAGATTATCTTTTAACTCCTATAGATGATAAAAAAAAATTAATGGTACAAAAATCATTTCCTATTATTACAAATATTATTAAAGATTTTATTGAAAACTCTAAGAAAATTACTTAATTTTTTAATAAAATTTAAATAATATAAAAAAGCTAAATTGTTATTAAATTAACAATTTAGCTTTTTATTATTTATAAGTCAAAAAAGTTATATAATTACTAAATAGGTTTAATTAAAAATAAAAATATTTATTATCTTTATTTACCAATTTTATTAATTATTTAAATTTATTATTTTTAAAAAACATAACAATTAAAATTTTTTATTAATAAATAATATAATCATTATAAAAATATAATTTTTTAATTTAAAATAATCATTTAATTAATTTTAATAAAATAAATAAAATATAAGATATAATATTATTTGAAAATGTTTCATAAAAAAACATTATAAAATTTTTAAAAAAATAATTTAAATTTTCATATTAAAATTTTTTTAAATTTTTCAGTATCATTATATTATAAGAAGATAATATAATTTTTATATTAAATTTTTATAATATAAATTAATACAAAGATAATAAAAAAATAAGGAGATGTTATTTAAATGAATTACAAAATACCTTTAGGAATTTCAGGAAGACATGTACATTTATCTCAAAATACTTTAGATATTTTATTTGGAGAAAAAAATTATCAATTAAAAAAATTTAAAGATTTAAAACAATTAGGTCAATATGCTTCAACAGATAAAATAGATATATTAAGTCCTAATGGCAAAATATTAACGGGAGTAAGAATTTTAGGACCAACTAGAAATTTTAATCAAGTAGAAATTAGCAAAAGTGACGCTATAAGATTTAATTTTAATGCTCCAGTTAGAAATTCAGGAGATATTAAAAAATCAGGATCTGCGACTTTAATAGGTCCACGTGGACAAATAGACATTGAAGAAGGAGTAATTATAGCAGATAGACATATACATTTATCAACAGAATATGCAGAAAAATTTCAAATTCAAGATAAACAAAAAGTTAAAATAAAAATAAATGGCATAAAACCTGGTATATTAGAAAATGTAACATGTCGTGTTGATAAAGATTTTATATTAGAATGTCATTTAGATACAGATGATGCTTGTGCTTTTTTATTACAAAGTGATGATATAGTTGAATTGATTGTATAATTTTTTTCAAATATAAATAAAAAATTATTATTATTAATTTTTATTCTAAATCATAATAAAATAAGAAAATAATATTTATAAAGTTATTTAAAGGCTAAAATTAATAAAATGAAACAAATAAAACAATTTAATAGACCTGAAGTTTTTAGAGATCCTATTTATGGTTATATTTATTTGGATTATATTTTTTTAGAAAAATTAATAGACACTAAAGCTTTTCAAAGATTACGTAGAATAAGGCAATTAGGTTGCGCAAATATTGTATTTCATAGTGCTGAACATTCTCGTTTTACTCATAGTTTAGGAGTTTATGAATTATCTAGACGTTTTTTAGAGTTTAAAAATATAAAAAAGTGTTTTTCTGAAAGAGAAAGATTATTATTAATGGTGGCTTCTTTAATGCATGATATTGGTCATGGAGCATATTCACATATTTTTGAAAAATGTTTTCACATAAAACATGAGAAAAAAAGTGCTCAAATTATTATTCATGATCAAGAGATTAGTAACTTATTAGATTCAGAAATTGATTTTCAATTTAAATATGAAATTGCTTCTATTATATTAAAAGAACAAAAATTTCCTTTATTAGAACAAATTTTAACCAGTCAACTTGATATTGATCGTTTAGATTATTTAGAAAGAGATTCTTATTTTACAGGAGCAATTTATGGTCATGTAGATACACAACGTTTAATGCGCAGTATGATTATTAAAAATAATAAAATTGTTTTTAAAGAAAGTAGTATTTATGCTATAGAAAATTACTTAATAAATCGTTATCATATGTATTGGCAAGTATATCATCATCCCAAAATAAGATCTTATTTAATAATTTTAGAAAAAATTTATATTCGTATAAAATATTTGATAAAAAAAAATATTTTTATTAATGAAAATATTGCAATAATTAAATATTTTATAAAAAATAAAAATGATTTAAAATCATATTTGGAAATTGATGATTATTATATTAATGGTTTAATTATTTCTTTAAAAAATAATTCAGATGAAATATTAAGTAATTTATGTAATGATTTTTTAAATCGTAAGATTTGGTGTTTTCTTGAAAATAATGAATATAATCAAAAAAAAATAAAAAAAATTTTAATTTATTATAAAAAAAATAATGAATATTATACTGCAATTGATGATGTAAATCATAATGCTTATGATGAAAAAAAAAAAAATATTGGAGATCAAATTTTTATCTTAAATAATTTAGAAGATAAAATTCAAACTTTAAAAGAAAAATCATATATGATTAGTAAGATAATTAAATATGGTATTAGAAAGGACTCCAAATTTTTTTATCGTCCTTTACAAAAAGAAGATATTGAAAATAATAAAATTTAAATCTATGCACAATAATAAAAAAAAATATGGTCAAAATTTTTTAAGCGATATTAATTTATTAAAAAAAATAGTTAATGAAGCTGATTTAAAAAATAAAAATGTTGTTGAAATAGGGCCTGGAAAAGGGGCTTTAACACAGTTTATTATTTTACAATCAAAAAAATTTTTAGCTTATGAAATTGATAAAACATTAGAATCATTTTTAATTTTTAAAAAAAAAAATAATTTTAAAATTATTTATGATGATTTTTTAAAAAGAAATTTAAAAGAAGATTTTTTTAATTATTTTGGTAAAGAAAAAATAACTTTAATTGGTAATTTACCTTACTACATTACAACTCCATTAATTTTTAAATTTTTAGAAGAAAAACAAATAAATTCTTTTACAATTATGTTACAAAAAGAAGTTGGTTTACGTTTATTAGCAAAACCAAACACAAAGAATTACAATGCTTTATCGGTTATTGTACAATTTTTAACAAAAATAAAAAAGATTTTAAAAGTTAAAAAAAATATGTTTAAACCAAAACCTAAAGTAGATAGTATAGTTTTAAAATTTGATAAAAAAAATCAAAAAAATTTAACAATAAATTTTAAAAACAATTTTTTTATTTTTGTTAAAATTTCTTTTCGTCAAAAAAGAAAAACTCTAATTAATAATTTAGAAAAAGGTTATAAAATTAATAAAAAAAAAATAATTATTTTTTTTGATAATAATAAAATTCAACATCATATTAGAGCAGAACAATTAAGTATTGAATTTTTTCAAGAAATTAGTTATTTATGGTTTATGTTTCTAAAAAACATAAATTAATCAATTTTTATTTTATTATGTTAAAATATATTGTATTAGAAGTTTTTCTGAGAAAATTTATATTTAAATATTTAAATTTGATAATAAAAATATAGGAGAGAGTTTAAAATTATATGCAAATAACAAATGTAAGAATTATATTAATAAAAGATCAGAAAAGTGTATTAAAAGGAATTGCTTCTGTTATATTTGATGATGTTTTTTTAGTACGTGACATCAGAATAATTGAAAATGAAAAAGGTATGTTTATTTCTATGCCTAGCAAAAAAACAGCTAAAGGAATTATTAAAAATATAGCTCATCCTTTAAATGCTGAAACAAGAAAAATGATGGAAATAGAAATTTATAAAGCTTATGATTTAAAAAAACAAGATTTAGAAAATGAAAATCAAGAAAAAACAGAACTAAATGAATAATAAACTAATTTTTTTATAAAAATAAATTATCTTTTAAAAATTTTTAAGGAGTATTAAACAAATTGTCGTATGATTTTTTTCCAAAAAGTAAAAATAAAATATTAAAAACTCCTTTTATTTTATTTTTATTAGGTATAAGTATTTATTTATTTATATTTTTACCTTTTTTTTTGTTTAATTTTTTAGATTTTTCACCATCAAAGACAAAAGAATTTTTTCAAATAATTTTAACATTCGTAATTTTAATATTAATTGGTTATCATATATTATACGAAGGTTTTACAGAAACTTTTAAAGAAACAATTAAAAATAAAAAATTTACTCCAAACATTCATATTTTAATGGCTTTAAGTGCTTTATGTTCTATTTATATCAAAAATTTTAACGAATCAATTATATTAATCATTATTTTTTCAGGAGCTAATTTTTTAGAAGAACATGCAGAATCAAAAAGCCAGAAAGAAATAAAAAATCTTTTAAAAATGGCACCTACTAAAGCTCGTTTATTGAAAGAGAATAACAATATAGAAATTATTGATGTTAAAAAATTAAACATTGGTGATCATATATTAATTTTAAATGGAGATCAAATACCTTCAGATGGAATTATTTTTTCGGGCAATTCAACTATTAATGAAGCAAACATTACTGGTGAAAGTTTGCCTATTGATAAAAAAGAAGGAGATAATGTTTTTTGCAGTACTATTAATATAACAAATTCATTTATTATGGAAATAAAATCAAAAAGTGATGAAACAATTTTTTATAAAATAATTGAATTGGTTTATCAAAATAAAAATAATATTTCTAAAAAAGCTAGTTTTATTAAAAAAATAGAACCTATTTATGTTAAATTAATATTAATTATTGTTTTTATAATTTTAATAATAGGAAAAATAAAGCAAACATATACTCCAGATTTATTTTATAAAATTATAATATTTCTAACAGTTGCTTCTCCTTGTGCTTTAGCTGTTGCAGATATTCCAGCTACATTATCAGCTATTTCTAATTTAGCTAATAAGAAAATATTATCAAAAGGCGGTAGAACATTAGAAATATTTTCTAATATAAAGAATATTGCTTTTGATAAAACAGGTACTTTAACTAAAGGAAAATCCGTAGTAGAAAATTTTATATTTAAAAATAATATATTGGAAAAAGATAAAAAAAAATATTTAGATATTTTATTTGCTATGGAAAAAAATTCTAATCATCCAATTGCTTTTGCAATAAAAAATTTTTTAGAAAAAAATAAAAATATTGATAATAATTTAGAAATAGAAATTAAAAACTTACTTGGTGTTGGCATTGAAGCTTTTTATAAAAAAAAATTTTATAAAGTTGCTAAAATTGATTCATTTACAAATATTTCAAATGATATTTTATTAAAAACGAAAAAATTTTTATCAGAAGGAAAAACAGTTATTGGTTTAAGTTGTGATAATGAAATAATTATTTTAATAACTATTTTAGATAAATTAAGAGAAGAAACCAAAGAAGTAATTAAATATTTTAATGATCAAAAAATTAATACTTTTATGATTACTGGTGATAATTATCAAACAGCTTTATCTTTTAAAAAAAAAATCTTTTTAAAGAAAATATTTCACAATATTTTACCACATGAAAAATCAGAAATTATTTTAAAATTAAAAAATAAATATGGAACGATAGCTATGGTAGGCGATGGTGTTAATGACACTCCTGCTTTAGTTAATGCTGATGTTGGAATTACATTGAAAGAAGGAACTGATATTGCTATTGATGTTTCTGATGTTATTTTAATGCAAAATAATTTAAAACAAATTATTTATTTACATAAGTTATCTATTAAATTAAAAAGAATTTTATGGCAAAATATTATATTTTCAATAACAGTAATTTGTTTATTAATTTTTATAAATTTTTGGCCTTATTATATTTTTAAAAATGGTAATAAAGGTTTAAATTTAATTATAGCTGTATTTTGTCATGAATTAAGTACTATTTTAGTAATTTTAAATGGTTTAAGAATGTTAAAAAAAAATTAAAAATATTTTAATATAAAAAATTTTTAAAATATAAATTATTTTGATATAAAAAAATAATATAAATCATATTAAGAAAGATGTTTAATTTAAAAAAATGATTAAAATAAAATTTAAAAATATAATTTTTTTTATAAAAAAAATTATAATAACATTTTTTTCATTAATATTAATTTATTCAGCAATCATAACAATACATGATTTTATAGATCCTAAAACAACAGTAAAACATCTTTTTTTTAATTATAAATATATAGTAAGTAGTGGTAGTATGGAACCAACTATAAAAGAAGGAGATGGAGTTTTTGTTTTTAAGATAAATGATTGTAGAGATTTAAAACCATCTTTAAAACCTCATATATTAGAAGGTGAATTTGATAAAAATAATGATAATGGAGATATTATAGTTTTTCAAAATAAATATAATCCTGAAGAAATTATTATTCATAGAGTCGTTAAAAACGATAAAGAAAAAAAAAAAATAACGACTTTAGGAGATCGTAATGGAGGTTATAATGATTCTGATAAAGATATTGATTATGATCGAGTTATTGGAAAATATATTTTTAAATTTAACCGAAATTATTTAATAATATCAATATTTTTAATTTTAATTATATTATTTTTTATTCCTGATATTTTTAAAAAATTTATGTTATATGAAAAAAATAAAAAATAGGAATTTTTAAAATGTGGTTAGAAATTATAAATAAAGAAAAAAATAAACCATACTTTAAAAGTATGGTTTATTTTTTAAAAAAAGAAATACAAAAAGGTAAAATTATATTTCCTGAACCTCAAAAAATTTTTTTAGCTTTTAAATTAACACCTTATAAAAAAGTAAAAGTAGTTATTTTAGGTCAAGATCCTTATTCTGGTGATAATCAAGCACATGGTTTATCTTTTAGCGTTAGAAATAATCAAAAAACTCCTCCTAGTTTAAATAATATTTTTAAAGAATTAAAAAATGATTTAGGAATTATAAATAATAAAAATAATTTAAAATCATGGGCTTTAGAAGGAGTTTTAATGTTAAATTCTATTTTAACTGTTGAAAGATTTAAATCTTTTAGCCATAATAATATCGGTTGGCAAACATTTACTGAAAATATTTTTAAATTTTTACGACAAAGACAAAAAATTGTTTATATTTTATGGGGTAAATTTGCTCAAAATTATGAAAAATATATTATTAAAGAAAAAAATTATATTATTAAAAGTTCTCATCCTTCCCCTTTATCATCTTATCGTGGTTTTTTTAATTCTAAACCTTTTTCTAAAACAAATAATTTTTTATTTTCTCAAAATATAAAAATTATTAATTGGAAAACATAGTTAAAATATTTTAGTATAAAAAATTTTTTAATAATATAATAATTATTTAATAAAAATAATAAAAAAATAAATTAATAAAATAAATAAAAAGAGAATCAATATGCAAAAAAAAAAACGTTATTTTGAAATTATTAGTAATTATATAAATAATAATATTAAAATACCTCAACGACAAACTAAATTTAGTGCAGGTTATGATTTGGAGTCAGCAGAAAATGTTGTTTTTAAACCAAAAGAAATTAAATTAGTACCTACTGGAATTAAAGTTTATTGTGAACCTGAAGAATTTTTAATGATTTGCATTAGATCTTCTATACCTATTAAAAAAAAATTAATATTATCAAATGGTGTTGGAATTATTGATCATGATTATTATAATAATCATGAAAATGAAGGACATATTTTTATTAGTTTATATAATTTTACAAATGAAGTTATAAAAATTAATAAAGGTGAAAGAATTGCACAAGGAATTTTTCAAAAATATTATTTAGTTGAAGAAAAAATAGATAATAATATTACGAATAATAAAAGAAAAAGCGGTTTCGGCAGCACTAATTATTAATTTTTATAATTAAAATTTAAAAAAATATAAAAATATGTTAAAATTTTAGATATGTATAATTAAATAAAATAAAATTAAAATACATGAATAATGTTTGAATATTCTAGTGCTTTTTAAAATAAAAAGTGGATATTTTTAAGTTATTCAGAAGATAAAAACAAAAAAGAGGAATTATAAAATATGAATACTTCTGTCGTTACGATTAAACAATTATTAGAATCAGGAATACATTTTGGACATATTACAAGAAAATGGAATCCCAAAATGAAGCAATATATTTTTACTTCAAGAAATGGTATTCATATTATTGATTTAAAAAAAACAGTAGAAAAAATTGAAAAAGCTTATAAAGAGTTACAAAAAATAGCTGCTGTTGGAGGTAAAATATTATTTTTAGCTACAAAAAAACAAATTAAAAATATAGTAAAAGAAGAAGCGCAAGAGTCGCAACAATATTATGTAATTCAAAGATGGTTAGGTGGCACTTTTACTAATTTTAAAACTATTACTAAAAGAATTGATTTATTACATGAATTATATAAACAAGAAAAAGATGGTTTGTGGAAAAAATTACCTAAAAAAGAAGTATCAAAATTAACACAAAAAAGAGAAAAATTAGAAAAATTTTTAGGTGGAATTAAAAATATGAAAAAATTACCACAAGCAATTTTTATTGTTGATCCACAGAAAGAAATTATTGCTGTTTATGAAGCTGCTAAACTAGGAATTAAAATTTTTGGAATTGTTGATACTAATTGTGATCCAGATTTAGTAGATTATATAATTCCAGCTAATGATGATGCTATTAGAGGAGTAAAATTAATTACTTCGATTATAGCTAAAGCAATGAAGGAAACAACAGAAATAAATAATAATGATGTTGATGAAAAAAATAATCAAGTTATAAAAGAATAAATAAAAATTTATTATTATTTTTTTCATTAATTAACTTTAAAAAAAGGAGAAATAATAAAATGCAATTTGATGTAGAAAAAATCAAATTTTTAAGAAATAAAACACAAGCTGGAATAATGGATTGTCAAAAAGCATTAATTAATTCCAAAGGTGAAATTGATAAAGCTATTATTTTTTTAAGAAAACAAGGTATTAAAAAAGCATCTGAGATAACTGGAAAAATATTAGGTGAAGGTTTAACTAATGTAATTATAGATAATAATGAAGCAGTTTTATATGAATTAAATTCTGAAACAGATTTTGTTGCAAAAAATAAAAATTTTTTAGATTTATTAAATTTATTAGGAAAAATTTTATTAAAAGAAGCTAAACCAAATATGAATATGGATGAAATTTTAAATCTAAATATTAAAGATAAAAAAAAAGTTAAAGATTTATTATTAGAAAAAACTGCTATATTTCAAGAAAAAATTTGTTTAAGAAAAGTTATTAAGGTTATAAAAAAAGATAACGAAAATTTTGGAATGTATAAACATCAAAATGGTTTAATTTCTGTTTTGGTAGTAATTACTAAAAATAGTAAAAAAGATCTTTTAGAAGATATAGCTATGCATATAGCAGCAAACAAACCAAAGTTTATAAATAAAGAACAAATAGATCTAGAAACATTAAATCAAGAAAAATTAATTATTGAAGCACAAGTAAATAAAGAATTAGGAAACAAAAAAACAGCTAATATAAAAGAAAAAATTATAGAAGGTCGTTTGAATAGATTTATTCAAAATATTTGTTTAATAGAACAATCTTTTGTAAAAAATCCTGAACAAAAAGTAAAAGATTATTTAAAAGAAAAAGAAGTTAAAATTGTTAATTATTGGCGTTTAGAAGTAGGAGAAGGACTTTAAAATATCTATATTTTTTTTATAAAAATTGTTATATATTAATAAAATTAATTTATCTTTGGAATAGGGAAATATTATTTTATGTATAAAAGAATTCTTTTAAAATTAAGTGGAGAAGCACTAAAAGGTAATGAAAATTACGGTATAGATGTTTATGAAATACGTAAAATAGTTGAAGAAATTAAAGAAATTAAAAAATTAGGAACTGAAATAATTATTGTAGTTGGCGCAGGTAATATTTGGCGTGGTTTTGATGGGCAAAAAAAATTTGGAATTGATAGAGTGCAAGCAGATTATATAGGTATGTTAGGTACAATAATGAATTCTTTAATTTTACAAGATGCTTTAGAACAAATAAATATCCAAACTAGAGTAATGACAGCTTTTTCTGTAGCTAAAGTAGCAGAACCTTATATAAGAAGGAGAGCTTTACGTCATTTAGATAAAGGTAGAATAGTTATTTTAGGTGCTGGTTTAGGTTCACCTTATTTTTCAACAGATACTGCTGCTGCTTTAAGAGTAATTGAATTAAAAGCTGATGTATTTTGTATGGCTAAATTTGGTGTAGAAGGTGTTTATGATAAAGATCCTAGAAAATTTAAAAATGCTGTTTTATTATCAAAAATAACTCATGAGGAATTAATTTCAAAAAAATCAGATATAATGGACGTAACAGCAGTTTCTTTATGTTGGGAAAATAATATAGATATTTTAGTATTTAATATGAGTATTAAAGGAAACATAAAAAAATCTTTTTTAAAAGAAAAAATAGGAACAATTATTACTTCTAAAAATAAGGATAAATAAAAAAATGCAAGAACAAGCAAATGAATTTTTAGTTAATATTAAAAAAAAAATGCAAAAATCAAATATTGAAATGTTAAAAGAATTATCTAGCATTAGAACAGATATGTCTAATCCTAATATCTTAGATAAAATTAATATTATTTATTATGGTGAAAATGTATCTTTAAAACAATTAAGTTCTATTAGTGTTGTTAAAAGAAATCAATTAAACATAAAACCATACGATTGTAAATTAACAGAACAAATAAAAAAAGCTATTTTAGCTTCAGATTTAGGAATAAATCCAGAAATAGTTAATAATTCACTTATTAAATTAATTTTCCCACCATTAACAGAAGAAAGAAGAAAAGCATTAATTAAACAAGTTGAAAAAATTTCTGAAAATGCTAAAATTGTAATTAGAAATATTCGTCGTGAAGGTAATAATAAAATTAAAAAAATTATATTAACAAAAGATTTAGAGTTACTTTTTTTAAAAAAAATTCAAATTTTAACTGATCAGCATATTGAATTAATAGAAAAACAAACTAATGATAAAAATAAAGAATTATTAAAAATTTAAATTATATAAAATAAAAAATATTTTTAATTATAACATAAATTATAAAAGGGAATTATATAGTGAAACAAAGAATAATTACTGGAATATTTTTATTTTTATTTTTATTTTTATTTTTATTTTTGTATTCTAAATTAACTGAATTAACTATTTTATTAGGATTTTTTTTTATTTTTTTAGCTCATAAAGAAATATTTAATGCGTTTAAAAAAGAAAAAGAAATAAAACTAAAATATAAAATATTTATTTTAATATTAAGTATAATAATTTTTTTATTTTCTTTATTAAAATGGTCTAATAATCAACAAAATTTAAAAATAAATTTTTTATTAATATTTTTTTTATTTATAATTTTAATATTTTCGATATTTTTTATTATTTTTGATAATTTTACATCAAAATATTTAGAAATAAATTATATTATTATTATGTTTTATATTAGTATTTCAACATCGAGTTTTTTTTCAATTTTTTTAAAAGGTCAAGAATTTTTTTGTTATATTATTTTAATTACTATTTTAACAGATAGTTTTTCTTTTTTAACTGGTTATTTTTTTGGTAAAAAAAAAATATTTCCAAACATAAGTCCTAATAAAACTTTAGAAGGATATATATATGGTAGCATATTATCTACTTTTGTTATGTTTTTATTAACAAAAACTACTTTACTTGAATTTAATAATAATTATTTATTTTTTAAAACAAAAGAAAACATAAATATTTTGTTTATTATATTTACTTTTTTTAATTCTATTATAGCACAAACAGGTGATTTAATAAATTCTAAATTTAAAAGAATTTATAATATTAAAGATTTTGGAAAATCACTTCCTGGTCATGGTGGTTTATTAGATCGATTTGACTCTTTATTATTTCTTTCTTTATTTATAAATTTTATTTTTCAATTAATAAATATTAATAATTAAAAAACATTATCATAATTAATTTAATTTTTTAATTAATGTAAAAGCAAAATCAAAAACAGTTTCAGGAGAACGAGAAGTAATTAAATTATCACTAACTACTGTTGAAATATTAGGACAATATTCGCCTTCTATTAATGTTTCACAACCTGGATAACAAGAAAATTTACGTTCTTTTAATAAATTTAATTTACCTAAAAATACCGGAGCAGCACATATAGCTCCAATTATTTTATTATTTTTATAAAAGTGATTAACAATATCTAAAATTTTATCTAAAGAGTAATCATTTTTATTTATAACTGATTTAACATAGGGACCACCAGGAATAATTAAAAAATTATAATCATCATATTTTATATTTTCTAAATAGCAATCTGCTTTTAAATTTAATCTTGTAGCAGAAAAAACATTTAAATTTTTATTATTAGTTGCAGTTACAATATCAAAATTATTTTTTTTTAAAATAGCTCTTGTAACTAAAGCTTCACAATCTTCAAAACCATTATATAAAATTAATAAACCTTTCATAAGTACTCCTTTTATTCATATTTTTTAAAATAAAAATTTTAATAATTATTATTATAATTTTATCATTATTTTTTTAATTATAAATAAATATATAATTATTATTTAAATAGTTTTTAAAAAAGTTAATATTGAATTGATAAAATTTTATTAAAATATAAAATAATTATTTATTAAATAAAAAAAATAAAAATATAAAAAAAATAAAAATGAAAATAAAAAAATTAAATTTAGCTAATGATATTTTAAAAATATTATATCAAAATGGATTTCAAGCCTTTATTGTAGGCGGAGCAGTTAGAGATTATTATTTAAATTTACCATTTTTCGACATAGATATAATTACTAATGCTTTAACATCAGATTTAATTAAAATTTTTAAAATTAATTCTAATAATATAAAATATGGTTCTTGCAATATTTGTTTTAAAAATAATAAATTTGATATAACTACTTATCGAATTGAAGAAAAATATAAAAATCATAGACATCCTACAAAAATAATTTTTACTGATGATGTAAAAAAAGATCTTTTAAGAAGAGATTTTACTATTAATAGTCTTTTAATGGACGATAAAAAAAATATTATTGATCATTTAGGCGGTTTATCTGATATTAAAAATTCAATTATTAAAACAATACAAAAACCTGAAAAAAAATTTCAAGAAGATAGCGTTAGAATGTTACGAGCTTGTTATTTTCAGGCAAAATTATGTTTTGAAATAGAAAAAAATACTAAAAAAGCTTTAAAAACTGAAAGTTATTTATTAAAAAAGGTTTCTAAAGACAGAATTTTACAAGAATTTATAAAAATTATTTCTCAAAAAAATTTTCATAAAGCTTTTATAACTTTAAAAGAAACTAATATAATAGATGTTTTAAAAGGTTTACAACAGGGCATTAATTTTTGTATTGAAAATAAACTAAAAAAAATAAATAAAGATATTTTCTTTAGTTTATCCTTAATATTGAATAAAAAAATATTTGATTATTTTAATTTTTCTAAAAAAGATAAAAAATTATATAAAACTATTGAATTTTTATTTAATGAAAAAAAATTAAATATAACTTGGTTATTATTTAAATATGGTTTAAAAATATGTTTGTTATCTAACAAAGTTAATTATTTATTTAAAAAAGAAAAAAATAAAACTCAAAAAATAAAAATAATTTATAAAAATTTAATTATTAAAAAAAATTCAGATTTTAAAATTTCATCTATAGAAATTTTAAAAATAATTAAAATTCCACCCGGTTTATGGTTAAATAATTTAAGACAACAAATTATTAAATTAGTTTTAGATGGCAAAATTATAAATAATAAAAAAAATTTATTAAATTATGTAAGAAAAATTAAAAAAGAAGTGATTAAAAATAATGTTTGAAACAGAAATAAATCAAGAATATACTATAGTGGGGAAAGTAACAAGTATTAATCAAGGAGAAAATTTTTATAATTTAACATTAAAATTAACTAATAATAAAGATATTAATATTAAATTAAATACAAATAACGAAAACGAAAAAAAACCAATTATAAATAAAATATATCAATTTAAAGTTATTTGTATTTTAAAAAAAGAAAAAAAATTTTTGATAAATAAAGAATTTGATTTAGTAGAAAATATTTTAACAGTACACGAATTATATCAATTATTTTCTTATTTTTTTCCATGCACTGATGTTAATTTTACTATTACACAAAAAATTATAGAAAATTATTTAAATAAAATCAAAAATCCTATAATTTTTAATATTACTAAAAATTTATATGAAAAAAATAAAAAATCTTTTTTAATACATCCTGCAGCCTTAAAAATGCATCATACTTATTATGGTGGTTTAAGTATTCATACTGTTAATATTTTAAAAATGTCAGATGTTTTTATTGAATTATTTCCTTATTTGAATTTAGATTTAATATATGCAGGTATTATTTTGCATGATATGGCAAAAATTAGAGAATTAAAAGATTTAAGTAAAACATACACTAAAGAAGGTGTATTATTGGGTCATTTAGTAATGATGAATAATGATATTACAGAAGAAGCTTTTTTATTAAATTATAAAAATAAAGAAGAAGTTTTGATTTTAAAACATATTATAATTTCTCATCATGGATTATTAAATTTTGGTGCTATACAAAAACCTAAAATAGGAGAAGCTCTTTTAATTTGGCATTTGGATAGTATAGATAGTCAGTTTTCTGTTTTAGGAGAAAATTTAAAAAAAATTGAAAAGGGTAATTTTACAGATCCTATATCAGTTTTAAATAAAAATTCTTTTTATAAACCTAATATATAAAAAAGTAATTTATATTATTTTTTTGTTTAAATATTTAATAAAAAAAACCACTTTTAAATGGTTTTTTTATTTTTTATAAATTAAATTTTAAAAATATTGTTAATTAGTTAAAATATCTTTATAATTAACAGGAAAAATTTTTAAATGATTATATTTGTTAATCATTCTAGAAATTGGACATTTTTGATGAGCTTCTTCTAAGATAATTTTACTATTATCTAAAGAAAGACTTTCTATTCCTGCTTTCAAAATTAATTCAAAATAAAAACCTTGTTTATCTTTTTGTAAATTAGAAATTAAATTAATTTTTATATCTAAATCATGAAATCCTTTTTTTAAAAGAATTTTTTTAGATGTTTTATAAAAACAAATTATCCAAGATAAACAAAATAATTCTTGTGGATCACTTTTGTTTTGATTATTAGGTATTAAAGCAGAAGATAATTTATTTTTAATATTATCTTTAATAAAAAGAAAGTCATTTAATTTTTTTTCATAAAAAATAATTATTTGGAAATTCATAAAATTATATTCCTTCGTATAGTTATTTTTAAAATAATAAAAATATATTAATCAATAAAATAAATTTTTTTAAATTCTTGGTATTTTTTAATTAATTTATACACTTTAGGATTGATATAATAAAAACTTTGTTTTGATTTAAGATTAATGTTATCATCATCATTATTATTATTATATTTAATAACAATAAATAAATTACTTAAAATATAAGTAATTTTGTGATTATCATCTAATTTATGAACTTTATTTGGTTCTTTGCAAAAAGTTTTTAAAATTTCTTTTTCTAATGAAGAACATGTTAATAAATATTTTTTTAACTTATAAAACCATATTTTTTTATCAAAAAAATCCATTAATATTATAATTAGTATAACCAAAAAAAATAAAATAAAAAATGCTTTAAATTCCATTATATTATTAAATATAAATTAATCATTTTGTTTTTTTCATACTTTCAACAATTTGTTTAATTTGTTTTTCTGAAGGTGTTCGTCCCATTTGTTTAAACATTTCTTTAATTTGTTTTTCATTAATAGGAGGATTTTTCTTTAAATATTTTTTGAATCCAAAAAACATTGAAACAGCTCCGATTATAATACCTAAGAATAAATATGTTATTTCTATCAACATTTTTTTATTTCCCCTTTCTATTTTTAATAACTTAATTATACTTTATTTTTTTTTTTTGATAAAATTTTATTTTTTTACTACCATGTTGTTTATCTTTGACTAAATTTAATTGATCAATTTTATTTGGCAAAAAAACTTTTTTATATATTTCACAAATGATAAAACCATTATCTTTTATAATTAAATTTAAATTTTTTAGTAGAGAACAATAAAAATTAAAATTATAGGGAGGATCGACTATAATTAAATCAAAAAAAATTTTTTTCTTTAAAAAAATTTTTAAAATTCTAGAATAATCACCGAAAAATAATTTAAAATTTGAAGATGTTAAATCAAGTTTAATTTTATTTTTATAAATAGTTTTTATAGCAGATAAGGAATTATCAACTAAATAAATTTTTTTAGCATTTCTACTTAAAGCTTCAAATCCGCATGCTCCACTACCAGAAAACAAATCTAAAACATATTTATTTTTTAACCAAGAACCTAAAGTATCAAAAATAACTTTTCTAATTAAATGAGTAGTGGATTTAGTTTTTTTAGAAGGAACTAATTTTAATTTAAAACCTTTATATTTTCCGCTAATAATATACATAGTAGTATTTCATAATTTTATTTTTTTCTAATTTTATTTTTTAAATTTAATAAAATTTCTTTCTGTTCTTTATGTATAACATCTCCTTTTTTTTGATGAAAATTATAATGAAAATCTAAAATTTGATAAACTGCTTGATTTAAATCAATAAAAGCTAATTTTCTAAAATAATCAACTTGTGTATATTTTCTCTGAGGTTCTATTTTATCGCTTAACAAAATTATTTTATCTAATTTGTTCATAACTTTATGACCCCAAACATGTTTTCTTAATGCATTTAAAATTTTAACATTATCTATTTTAAATTCTTTTTTTAAAATAATAGCAGCACTAAAGGCATGGTATATATGTGGAGTAGATTCATATTTTTTAATTATTTGTGGCGTTAAGCAAGAAATATGAAATTCTAAAGGTTCATTTTTAGTATAATCATGCCATAAAGCAGTAACTTGAGCTTGAAACAAATTTTCTTTATAAAAACGTGATAATTTAATAGCAGTACGATGAACACCTAAAATATGATTTAATCTTTTTTTATCATTTTTAAATTTTATTTTAACTTTTTCAATAATTTTCTCTATTAACATAAAAAACAATTACCTTATTTTAAAATTTTAAAAAATTTGCAAATTTTTTTAATTTATTTTCATATATTTCGCTTTTTTTTTTCTTAATTTTTTTTAAAATTATTCTTTCTATCCAAAAACGTTTTAATTTTGTGAATAAAAATTCTTTTTCTTTATTGATAGGATTAACCAAAATTGATTTAATTTTCATTTTATTAGCACCCAAAACATCAGTTATTAACTGATCTCCGACCATTAAAACTTTATTAAAAGGTAAATCAATTAATTCTAATGCGCGTTTAAAACCAAATTTCGAAGGTTTTTTATGAAAAATATTTAAATAAACATACAAAAAATCATTATTACAAATTTTTTTTAATTTTTTTTCAGAAGCGTTAGAAACAATAACAATTTTAAATTTTTTATTAATTTTTTTTAAAAATTTTTTAGTAAAATTATTTAAATTTTTATCTGAATAACACATTAAAGTATTATCTAAATCAAAAAATATACCTTCAAAACCTTGGCTTAAAAACATATCATAAGGAATTTTAAAAATATTATCAAAATAAAAGTTAGGAATATATGAGGATAATTTATAATTCATTCTGTTCTATTTTCAAAATTTCTACTTGAAAATTTTTACCAGTTTCTGATTGAATCATAATTTTATCTCCAACTTGATGACCTCTTATACCTTTACCTAAAGGACAATCAATAGAAATTTTATTTAAAGAAGGGTCTGTTTCTAAAATTCCAACCAGATAAAATTTTTTTTTTATATTGTTTTCTAAAAAATTTAATTTTACTACTTTACCAATATTAACTTCTTTATTTTTCAAACTTTTAATAATTTTAACATTTTTTAAAATATTTTGAATTTCTAAAATATTATTTTCAATTAGAGCTTGTTCGTTTCTAACAGCATCGTAATCAGCGTTTTCAGATAAATCTCCTTGTTCTCTAGCTTCTTTTAAAGCTTTTAAAATTTCAATTCTTTTAGTTTCTTTTAAGTATTTTAATTTTTCTTTTAATTTTAATGCACCAGATTTTGTTAATTCATAAATTTTTTTATCTTCCATTTTTGAATCCTTTTTTTTAAATTTAATAAATATTATTTAAATATTATTTTTATAATCTAAAAAATTTTGCAAAATAAACATAGCAGCAATTTCATCTTTTAATTGTTTAATTTTTTTTTTATTTTTATTATTATTTTTTAAAAATATTAAAGATTGTTTTGTAGTTAAACGTTCATCCCATAAAATTATTTTTATATCAAATTTTAAATAATCTTCTAATTTTTTTTTAAAATCAATACTTATTAATCCTTTAATACCTAAATCATTATTCATATGTTTAGGAAAACCTAAAATAATTGTTTTTATATTTTTTTGAATAATTAATATTTTTAAAGGTTTTAATAAATAATTATATTGATGATTAGGAAAATTTAAAGTTTTTAAATTAACAGAAAAAACACCTGCTTCAGAAATAGAAATACCTAAAGTTTTTTGTCCTAAATCAAGACCTAAATAAGAAGGAAAAAAAATCATGATAAATTATCTTTCCAATATTTTAAAACTGAATTTAATTTATTTGGATGATTAGTACTTCCTTGAGCAAATTTATTATTGCCACCACCAGAGCCTTCTGTTATTTGAGATATTTCTTTTATTATTTTTCCAGCATGTAAAGTTTTACTTTTACAAAGAAAAAACATTTTGCTATCTTGTAAATAACAAATTAACAATATTTCAATTTTAAATTTAATAAATAAATATTCTAATAAATACTTAAGTACTTCCATTTCCATCTTATCATTAATTTTTAAAAACATTTTAGAAGTAATTTTTGATGGAATAAATTTTTTTATATTAGATAAAATATATTTTTTTTGATGTTCTATTAATTCTTTTTTGAAAAAATTAAAATTTTGTTGTAGATTTTGTAAATATAATTTATAATTTAAAATATCTTGAAAACTTTCTGTTAAAACAATATCTCTTGGTAATAATAATTTAAAATTAGACATAGACATTTGTTGTGCTTTTTTAATAATATTTTTTTTTTCATTTAAATAAAGATTAATTTTTTGATTTAAAATATTTATTGCATTTGAACCCACAGCTGCTTCTATTCTATAAATTCCTGAACTGATTAAATTGCAAGATAAAATAATTATTTTTTTTAAATCTTTAGTATTTTTAGCGTGTGTTCCTGCACATAATGTTATAGAATAATCATCTATTTGAATAACTCTTACTATTTCTGGATATTTTTTATCTTTAAAATATTTAATATTTGGGATTTTTTTAGCATCAGAAAATAATATTTCTTTAACATTAATATTTGTTTGTTTTTGAATCCATTTATTAATTTGAATTTCTAATTTAATAATATCTTGAGGCTTAATTTTTTCATAATGATTAAAATCCCATCTTAATAAATTATTTCCTATGAATGATCCCTTTTGTTCAATATGTTGTCCTAAAATTAATATAATAGCATCATGTAATAAATGAGTTGCAGTATGATGTAAAGAAATTTGTTTTCTTATATTAAAATCAATTTTAGCAATAATTTCTTGGCCTTCATAAAATAATTCATTTTGGACTTGATGTAAAAATTGACCATGATGTAAACGAATAATTTTTTTTACTGGTGTATTATTAACAAAACCTGTATCATTAATTTGACCACCCATATTAGGAAAAAAAGGTGTTTTTTCTAAAACAATACCTTCTTCAAAAACCTTAATAACTTTAGTTTTAATTTCTAAAATATCATAACCAACAAAATCACTTTTATCTGTAAAATTTAAAAATTTATCATTTTTTTTTTTAATATTTAAATTAAAATTTTGATTTAATCTTGACAATTTTTTATGTGATTCTAATTTTTTAATAAAACCATCTTTATCAATAATAACCTCTTTTTTTTTACAATAATTTAAAATAATTTCTTTTGGAATTCCATAAGTATCATATAATTTAAAATATTTATCTCCACTTAAAAAATTATTTTTTATTAAATTTAAAATTTTTTCTTCACAGTTTTCAAGCATATCAAAAAATTTTTTTTCTTCTTTATAAATTATTTTTTCTAAAATTTTTTGATATTTTTTTAATTTAGGATAAAAAAATTGATTTTGTTTAACAACTGTAGGTATTAATTTATATAAAAAAGGTTCTTTAAAATTTAAAATTTTTCCTTTTTGAATCGCTCTTCTTAAAATTTTTTTTAAGACATATCCTCTTCCATCATTTGCAAAAATAACCCCATCTCCAATAGCAAAAACCAAAGTTCGAATGTGATCTGCAATCACTTTAAAAGTTTCTTGATTTTGATATTTAATAGAACTTAAAGATGATATTTTTTGAATAATTGGTAAAAAAATATCTGTTTCAAAATTATTTTCAGAATTTTGAAATATACATGCTAATCTTTCTAAACCTGCGCCAGTGTCAATATTTTTACTTGGTAATTCTTGGTAAGCATTTTTCTTATTTTCAGGATTAAAATTATATTGTGAAAAAACAATATTCCAAATTTCAACAAAACGATTATTTGTGATATTTTTTTCTATTAATTCTTTGCCTTTAGAATTATATTTTGGCCCACGATCAAAAAATATTTCTGTACAAGGTCCACAAGGCCCTTGTCCAATATTCCAAAAATTGTTTTCTAAAGGAATTAAATGGTTTGGATTAATATTTTTTTTTAACCATAAATTTAATGTTTCTATATCTTTATGATAATATGTAATATAAATTTTATTACAATCAAATCCGAACCACTTTTTTGACATTAAAATTTCATAAGCCAAATTTATAGCTTCTTTTTTAAAATAATCACCAATTGAAAAATTCCCTAACATTTCAAAAAATGTATGATGTGTAGAAGTTTTCCCAACATTTTCAATATCATTTGTTCTTAAACATTTTTGAATATTAACAATACGAGAATTAACAATTGGTAAAGATCCATTGAAATATTTTTTTAAAGGCGTAATTCCTGCATTAACCCATAATAAAGTTGGATCGTTTTCTGGTATTAAGGAAAAAGAATTTTCTTGATAATGGCCTTTATCGACAAAAAATTTTAACCACATATTTTTAATTTCAAAAGAAGTCATTTTTTTCATTTTATTTTTTTGCCTTTTTTTGATTTATTTATATTTTTTTCTATCTATTAGGGTTTAATTTTATCATTTTTTATTTATGTTATCAACTTTTTAAATATTTTAATAATTATACTTTATAATTAAATAATTTTATTTATTTATAAAAATATAATAAATATATAAAATTAATTATATTTAGATAAATTAAACTTAATAATCTTAAAAAATATTGATATTAATGTATTTCAATATTTTATTTAAAATTTAAAATTTTTATAAATAAATAAAATTATTTAATTTTTATATTAATTAATATAAATGATTTTTTTGTTTAAGAAAAAAAAGTTTAAAATATTTTTTTTCTAATATGATATTAAACTATAATTTTTTAAAAAATATAATAAATATTTTTAAAAACATAATTTTTTTTATTTTAAAATTAGTGTTAAAATATAAAGTATAAAATATAAAAAAGGTAAAAAAATATGGATAAAAAAGAAATTCAAAAAAATACTAAAGAGTTTTATCATTATCGCAAAAATTGTATTAATGCTTCAGAAATAGGAACTATTATGGGGTTAAATCCTTATGAAACTAAAGAAGAATTAATTAAAAAAAAATTATTAACACCTAAATTTATTTTAAGTGAAGCAATTGAGCACGGTCGAAAAACTAAACCTAAAGCAAATTTATTTTTTAGTATTAAAATGAAAACAAATTATCAACCAAAAACTTTAGTTAAAGATATTTTTTTTACAACTTTAGATGGTTATGATGAATCAAAAAAAACTTTATTAGGTATAAAATGTCCATTTAGACCAGAAAATTTAGAATGGCAAATTTTTTTTAAAAAAAAAATAATTCAACCTTATTATTGGGCTCAAATACAGTGTCAATTGTATATTTCAGAAAGTAATTTGGGTTATTTTTTAGCATTTATTGATTCTGAAAATTTTCAAACTATAACTATTAAACCAGATATAAAATTTATTAAAAATATTATTCAAGAAGGAAAAAAATTTCAAGAATTATTAATTAAATATCAAAATAAATTTTTAATAAAATAAAAAAATTATTGCTTTTTATTTTTCAAAATGTTATATTTTATTTATAAATTTTTTTAATATGATTTTTTATTTAAAAATTTATTATATTTTAAATTATTTATTAAATATTTTCATATTTTTTTAAAATAAATTTAATTTATATAATATATATATTTATATTTTTATTTTTTAAAAAATCAAAATTAATCAAATTGAATTTTATTTTTTTACTTTTTAATGACTAATAAAAATTAAATTTTAAAAAAATAAAATGAAAAATAACTTTTCCAAAAATTAATTATTTTAGTTTTAATAAAAATTTCACAAAACATTTTTTATTTTTAACATGAAATTAAAATTAATAAATGATTTTTTATTTTTTTGTGTTATATTTATTTCTTATTTTACTAT
The DNA here is from genome assembly GCF_046600495.1 of Candidatus Phytoplasma pyri. Lineage (NCBI taxonomy): Bacteria > Bacillati > Mycoplasmatota > Mollicutes > Acholeplasmatales > Acholeplasmataceae > Candidatus Phytoplasma > Candidatus Phytoplasma pyri. The sequence goes on from NZ_JBKIOZ010000002.1 coordinate 43,394, forward strand.
AATATATTTATATATTATTATTTATGAGTTTTCATATTTAAAATAAAAATTTTAATTTCTATTTTTTTTATATAATTCCTCTATTTTACTTTATATTTAACATTCAATAAACATTTAATTAAATTTTTAAAATTTTTCATAAATTTTATTTAAAAGATAATTATTTTTTGTTTTGATTATATTTTTATCTTTTGGTTATGTAGATAATAATGTTTTTTTAATGATATATTTTATTTTTATTTTAATATTTATTAAAATTTTTTGAATATTATATAAATAATTTCAGTATATTATACAATTTTTATAAAAAAAAAAAAAATACTAAATAATATTTTTTTAATTTTTTGATTTGTAATTAATATTATAAAAAATTTAATTTTTTTAATCTATTAATTTATATAATTACATAAAATTTTAATATTTTCTTTTTTTATATTTTTATTATTTAAAAATATTATTCTCGTTTATTAA
>NZ_JBKIOZ010000003.1:0-33937 GCF_046600495.1 Candidatus Phytoplasma pyri
CAAAAAATGAAAATACAAATAATAACAAAAAAATAAAAATAAAAAAAAATAAAAAATAAAAAATATTTATAAATATTTTTTAAAAGCTAGAAATTTGATTATTTCTAGCTTTTATTATTTTTTATTTTTTAATAAAATATTTTTAGTAAAATCATATTTATAATATTATGATTTTTAATTCATTTAAATTATTAAGTTATTGAAAAGAGGTTTTATAAAAAATACATGCCACAAGATAAATCGTGTACTTCTTTTATTAATACATGGACTTGGACAAGAGATAATGATATACTTTTTATTTTAATTCTTTTTTTCATGTTGTTTGCAGGAATTTTTATAGGAATTTTTTTATATATTATTGTAAATAAAAAAAAAAATAGTAGAATTTCAAAAGAAATAAAAGATTATAAAAATAATCAAATATTAGAAACACAAAAACAAAGAAACGAAATGTTGATAGAAACAAAAAGAGAAATTTCTTTTTTAAAAAAGGAATTAGAATTTGATTTGCTCGAACAAAAAAGAGTTATTATTGATTTAGAAAATAAAATTATTTTTAGAGAAGAATTGTTAAATAATAAAACAGAATATTTAAATAAAAAAGAAAAAGAAATAAAATTTCAAGAAAAAAAGATTAATGACATTAAAGAAAATTTAGAAAATTTAGAAAAAAATATTCAAGATGTAATGTTAAAACAAAAAATAAAATTAGAATCTATTGCTTCATTAACAGAAAAAGAAGCATATAAAATTATTATTGAAAAAACTAAAATTTCTGTTAACAAAGACATAAAAATTTATTTTAAAAATAAATATGAACAATTTCAACATAATTTTCAACAAAAAGCTAAAATGTTATTATGTTCAGCTATGCAAAAATATGCATATGATGTAACAAATGATTATAATGTAAATATTATTAATATCACAGATGATAAAATAAAAGGACATATTATTGGAAAAGATGGTAGAAATATTAAAGTTTTAGAATCTTTAACAGGTGTCGACTTTATTATTAATGAAGTTCCAAATATAATATTACTTAGTTGTTTTAATCCGATTAGAAGAGAAATTGCTAAAAGAACTTTAGAAATTTTAATTTCTGATGGGCGCATAAATCCTAATAGAATTGAAAAAATTATAGATAACGTTACTTCAGAATTAAATAATTTTATTATTGAACAGGGTGAATCCGCTATTTTTACTACTAATATAGGTGAAATAGAACCAAAATTATTATTTTTATTAGGACAACTTTATTTTCGTAATAGTTATGGGCAAAATGTTTTACAACATTCTATAGAAGTAGCTTTTTTAGCTGGTAAATTAGCATCTGAAATTGGTGAAAATGAATTATTAGCTAGAAGAGCTGGGCTTTTGCATGATATTGGTAAAGCTTTAGATCATGAAAATGAAGGTAGTCATGTTGAAATTGGCATTGATTTAGCTAATAAATATAATGAAATTCCAGAAGTAATTGATGCTATTGCTTCACATCATGAAGATAAAAAACCTGATACAATAATTGCAATTTTAGTAATGATAGCAGACACTTTAAGTGCTGCTAGACCAGGTTCTAGAAAAGAATCTTTAGAAAAATATGTTAAAAGATTAACACAGTTAGAAAATATAGCTAATAATGTCGAAGGTGTAAAAAAATCTTATGCTATTCAAGCAGGTAGAGAAATTAGAGTTATTGTTAAATCTGAAAAAGTAGATGATTTTGATACCTTTATGATTGCTAAATTAATTAAAGAAAAAATTCGAGAAAATATTATTTATAAAGGTATGATTAAAATTACAGTAATTAGAGAAATAAGAGTTATTGAAAAATTTAAATTATAAAAAATTTATTTTTTTATTTGAAAATGAATTTAAGAAAGAGAAGTTTTATTTAAAATGAAAATAATGTTTATCGGAGATATTTATGGACAACAAGGCATAGACTATTTAAAAGAAAAAATGAGTTTTTTAAAAAATAATTATAAACCTAATTTAATTGTTGCTAATGCTGAAAATGCCCATAAAGGTCGTGGGCTTAGTTATAAAAATTACAAAAATTTAACTAAAAGTGGCGTTAATGCAATAACTATGGGTAATCATACTTGGGATAATTATGAATTAACAAATTTTATTGATAATACTAATATTGTTAAACCAATTAATGATTTAGTAAATATTGGTATTGGCTATAAGATTATTAATTGTCAAGAACAAAAAGTATTAATTATTAATGCTTTAGGTAGAGTATTTATCGATGATAAACTATCTTGTCCTTTTAAAAAAATTGAAAATATTTTAAAAAAATGTAAGTTGCAATATAATTTTTCTTTTTTAGATTTTCATGCTGAAGCAACTAGTGAAAAAATATCTTTAGCTTATCATTTTGATGGTAAAATTGATGCTATAGTCGGCACTCATACACATGTACAAACTAATGATGATAGAATATTACCTAAAAAAACTTTATATATTACTGATGTTGGTATGACTGGTTGTTCTGAAGGTGTAATAGGTAAAAAAAAAGAACCTATGATTAAATCTTTTTTATATAGAAATCTTAAAATAATAAAACCTAATGCTATCGGTAAAAGACAATTAAATGGAGTTTTATTAACTTTGGATAATAGTAAAAAAATTGAAAAAATAAATTTGCAAGAATAATAAAATTATTTCGAGGAAATTAAATTTGAAAAAAGTAATAGTAATAACTGGTCCTACTACTTCTGGTAAAACTGATCTTTCAATTTATTTAGCACAAAAATTTAATGGTGAAATTATTAATTCTGACTCTGTGCAAATTTATAAAAAATATAATATTGGTTCTGCTAAAATTACTTTGAAAGAACAAAAAAATATAAAACATTATTTATTAGATTTAAAAGAACCTGATGAAATTTATACTATTTATGATTTTCAAAGAGATTGTAGAAAAATAATATCAAATGTTCAATTACCTTTTTTAGTTGGCGGTAGCGGATTATATATTAAATCTGCTTTGTTTAATTATGAATTTTCTAATAAAAAAAAAAATTCTATTATTTACAAAAATGATAAAAAAGTTTATGATATTCATGAAATGGAATTTATGATAAGAGAAATAAAACAAAAAGATCCAAATTTAATTTTTGATAAATATAATCCACGCCGGATAGTAAGTGCTTATTTTGATTTAAATTCTGATAAATTAAGATCTCAAAAAAAAAATAAAAACAACCCTGTTTATGACATTTTAACTATTTATTTAGATATTGATAAAAATGTTTTAAAAACCCGAATTCATGAAAGATTAGATAAAATGTTTAAAATGGGTTTTATTAAAGAAACTATACAAATTTTAAAAGAATATCCTTATGCTAATTTTAATATTATTGGTTATCGTGAAATAAAATTTTTTTTAGAAAAAAAAATTAGTTTAGAAGAAGCTAAAAAAATAATTATTTCCAAAACAATGAGTTATGCAAAAAAACAAAAAACTTGGTTTAAAAATCAAATGAAAATTAATTTAATTAACGTTTTAGACCCAGAATTAAAAATTAAAATTTGTCGAATGATTAAAAATTTTTTAAAAGGATAGTGATTTATGATTAGTACAAATGATTTTAAAACAGGACAAACGATTAAATTTAATAATAATTTGTTTCAAATTATTTCTTTTTTACATGTTAAACCTGGTAAAGGTGCTGCTTTTGTAAGGTGTAAATTAAAAAATTTAAGAACCGGAAGTATTGTTGATAATACATTTAATTCCGGAATTAAAGTAGAATTGGCTTTTATTAATAAAAATAAAATTCAATTTCTTTATAGAGATAAAAATAAATATATATTTATTAACATAGAAAATTATGAACAAATCGAAATTGAAAAGCAAAAAATAAAAGATAAAATTAAATATTTATATGAAGGAATTATAGTTGATGTTTTTATTTATAATGAATATGAAATTTTAAATATTAATTTACCAGAAAAATTAAATTTAACAGTTAAAAAAACTGAATTTATTGAAAAAAAAGATATTAAAACTAATTATTATAAAGATGCAATTTTAGAAACAGGTTTGGTTATTAAAGTACCTTTGTTTATTCAACAAGGAGAAAAAATTATAGTAAATACACAAACGGGACTTTATGTTTCTCGTAGTAATAAATAATTTATTAATAAAAAACTTCAAAAGTAAAGGTATTTAATGGAAAGATTACAAAAAATTTTATCTTATTCTAATGTTGCTTCTAGAAGAAAATCTGAAACATTAATTTTAGAAAAAAGAGTTAAAGTTAATGGTAAAGTAATTACTAAATTAGGAACAAAAGTTTCAAAAAAAGACATTATTTCAGTAGATGATCAAATTATCAAAAATTCTCATAATTGTTATTATTTAATTAATAAACCAAATGGTTTTGTATCTACAGTTAAAGATGAAAAAAATAGACCAACAGTTATTGATTTAATTAAAGATACTGAAAAAAATAGAATTTATCCTGTTGGGCGATTGGATTTTAACACTACAGGTTTACTATTAATTACTAATGATGGACAATTAACTAAAAAATTAACACACCCTTCTTCTTTAATTGAAAAAGAATATCATGTAAAAATTAATTATTGTTTAAGCAATTTAGAGTTAAAAAATATCCAAAAAGGAGTTGTTATTAATAAAAATTATTTATCAATTCCGAAAAAAATTAAAATTTTTAAAAAAAAAAAAATACCAAAACCTTCTACTTGGCTTCAAATTATTATTACAGAAGGAAAGAATCATCAAATAAGAAAAATGATTGAAAAATTAGGGTTTCATATATTAAAATTAGTTCGTTATCGATATGCTTTTTTAACAATTAAAGGAATAAAAAAAGGTCAATATCGTAGTTTAAAAATTCATGAAATTAAAAAACTTAAAATTTTAAAATATTTTTAAAAATCAATAAATTAAGGAGTTTTTATGAAAGGATTTAAAATAGCTATTGATGGACCAGCAGCATCAGGTAAAAGTACAATTTGTAAATTAATTTCTGAAAAATTAAATTGGATTCATATCGATACTGGTTTAATGTTTCGTGTTATTACATTATACTTGATTAAAAATAAAGTAAATTGGACCAAAATAAATGAAGAAAAATATTTAAAATCTTTATTAAATAATTGTAATATTTATTATGAAAAGAATAATATTTATTGTAATTCTAAAAAAATGTGTTTAGAAATAAAACTAAAAAGAATAGAAATCGAAGATAAAATATCTTTAGTAGCTTCTTTGTCTTTTGTCAGAAAAAAACTTTTATTAATACAACAAGAAATTATAAAAAATAATCCTTATTTAATTATGGATGGTAGAGACATTGGAACTATAGTAATGCCAAACGCAGATTTAAAAATTTTTTTAACAGCTAATATCGAAAAAAGAATTTCACGAAGATTGAATGAATTTAAAAATAATAATAATGTTGATCAATTACAAAAAATAACTAATAATATTAAATTACGTGATAAAAAAGATATTAACCGCCTTATTAATCCTTTAAAAAAAGCTAAAGACGCTATTTTATTAGACACAACCAATATCAATATTATTGAAACAGTTAAACAAATTCATCATTTAATTTTAAAAAAAAATAAATCATTAAATCAAAATGAATTTTAAAGTTGCTATTGTAGGGAGACCTAATGTTGGTAAATCTAGTATATTTAACCGTATTTTAAAAAAACGTTTATCAATTGTTCATGATAAACCCGGTGTTACTAGAGATAGAATTTATGCTCAAGCAGATTGGTTAACAAAAAGTTTTGATATTATTGATACAGGTGGTATAGAAATTAAAAATACTCCTTTTTTAAAAAAAATTAAATATCAAGTTCAATTAGCTATTGATGAAGCTAATTTAATTTTATTTGTTGTTGATGGTCGTATTTTCGCACATCAAGGTGATATGTATATTGCTAAAATTTTACTTAAAATAAAAAAACCTGTTATTTTAGTAATTAATAAGATCGATAATAAAGATTTATTATCTAATACTTATGATTTTTATTCTTTAGGTTTTAAAAATATTCAGATCGTTAGTGCTAATCATGGAATCGGTATAGGCGATTTATTAGATAAAATAATTTTTTTTCATAATAAAAAAGAAGAAGAATTACCAAAAGATTCAATTATTAAATTTTGTTTTTTAGGTCGTCCTAATGTAGGAAAATCTACTTTAACTAATATGATTTTATCACAAGAAAGAATGGTTGTATCTGATATTTCTGGAACTACAACTGATGCTGTTGATACTTTTTTTCAAAAAGGGGAAAAAATTTATCAAGTAATTGATACCGCTGGTATAAAAAAAAGAGGGAAAATTTACGAACAAGAAGATAAATACAGTGTTTTAAGAGCTTTAAGTGCTTTAGGACGTTCTGATATTGCCTGTTTAGTTTTAGATGCTGATAAAGATATTTCAGAACAAGATAAAAATATAGCAGGTTTAATTTTAGAATATAATAAAGCTTGTATTATTATTGTTAATAAATGGGATTTAATAAAAACAGAAGATCCTAATCAAATAAAATATTTTATAAATAAAATTAGAAATGAATTTCAATTTTTAAGTTATGTTCCAATTATTTTTTTATCTGCTAAAAATGAAAATAAAACCAAAAAAGAAAAATTATTAAATCTTTTAAATCAAATTTTTTTAAATTATACACAAAAATTTTCCAATTATGTTTTAAATAATATTTTACAAGAATCTATTTTAATACACTCAATATCTTCTTTTAACAAAGGAAAAGCAAAATTTAATTATATTACTCAAACTAAAAATAAATTTCCAGAATTCGTTTGTTTTGTAAATAATCCTAAATTTATTCATTTTTCTTATGAAAGATTTTTAAAAAATCAATTTAGAAAAAATTTAAATTTAGAAGGAATTCCATTAAAAATTATATTTAAACCAAAGGAAATAAAAGATTTATGAAAATATCTATTATTGGTGGGGGAGCTTGGGGTTCGACTTTAGCACAACTTTTAACTGATAATAATCATCAAATATTAATTAATGATATAAATTTAGAATATGTTGCTAAAATTAATAATGGTCGACACCCTATTTTTAATCAGATTTTGAAAAATATAAAAGCTACTGTTTCCTTAAGAGAAACTTTAGAATACTCAGATTTTATTATTTTATGTTTACCAACTAGAATAATGCGTTTAACTTTAAAAAAAATTAATAAAATTATATCGCATCCTAAATATTTTATTAATGTTTCTAAAGGCATGGAAATTGAAAATTACAAAACTATTTATCAAATTGTTCAAGAAGAAATAACAATTAAAAATATTAAAAATTATGCTTGTGTTATGGGACCATCTCATGCTGAAGAGGTTATTTTAAGAAAATTAACTCTATTAGTTGCAGCATCTTTGGATCATTCATTTGCCTATAAAGTACAAAAAATTTTTTATAATTCTCAGTATTTAAGAGTTTATTCTTCAAATGATTTGTATGGTGTAGAAATTTGTAGTGCTTTTAAAAATGTTTTAGCTTTAATTAGTGGCGTTTTAGATAGTTTTGATTTTGGTTATAATTTTAAAGCTAGTTTTATTTCAAGAGGTTTATTAGAAATGACAAAAGTAGTTTATTTTTTCAAAGGCAATAAACAAACTGTTTTTGGATTAACAGGATTAGGAGATTTAATAGTTACCGCTTTTAATAAAAATTCAAGAAATTATCAAGCAGGTAAAAAAATTGGATTAGGTATAAATATAAAAGATATTATTAAAAATTCTTCACAAGTAATTGAAGGAATTAATAATTTGAAAGCTTTTTATAATTTATCTTTAGAAAAAAAAATAGATTTACCGATAATAAAAGAAGCTTATCAAATGATTTTTAATTATAAATCTATTGAAACAATATTAAATAATTTATTAAAAAGACCTTTAAAATTAGAAAAAATATTTTAAAATTGCTTTATTTTATTAATAATTTTTGAATTTAAATATTTTTTATGTTATAATCTACTTTGATAGTTTTATATATAAAAAAATATAAATAAAGGAGAATTTTATTTAATGAATAAAATTGAACTTATAAAGCAGTTATCTAATAAATTAGAAACTACTGAAAAAGAAGGAAAAAAAATTATAAATGCTTTTATTAATGTTATCGAAACAAATTTATTAAAAGGTGAAAAAATTTTAATTACTGGTTTTGGTACTTTTCAAGTAAAAACAAGTAGCGAACGCGAATCAAAGCATCCAAAAACAAGAGTTCCAATTACCATTCCTTCTAAAAAAATTCCTTGTTTTAAAATGAGTAAAAAATTTAAATATATTTTCAATCAAATTAAAAAAAAATAATATAATCATATTATTATAGATTTTATTTATTTTATTTAAAAAAATTTATATATTATTTTGTTTAAAATATTGTTTATGGAGTTATAATTATTTTTTAATGATAATTTAAAAAATTTTTATTTTCTAATAAATTTAAAACATTTAAATTTTATTATAAATATTTTTTAAATAATTTTTAATAGAAAGGTTTTATGAATTAGTGTTAAGTAATAAAAAAACTTTTTTAATAGGTGAAAAAGTAAAAGTTGACAATGAAAAAGAAATCGGAGTAGTTACTCGTATTGATTTTGAATCTGGTATTATTTATGTTTTATTTAAAAAAATGAGAGAACAATCTTATCCTTATCCAGAATCTTTAAATCAAAACATTATTAAACCTATATTTTCAAAAAACAAAAAGAATTAGTTTATATTTAATTTTTATTGTTAATTATAAATAATTAAATTTAATATTTAATATTAAAGGAATTTTGATAAATGTTTTTAAAAAAGATTTTATATTTAAAATCTAAATATAATAATCACATATTATTTTTTTTTGTTTTACTAGCTTCACTTAGTTTTTTTTTAAATATTTTTTATAATTTAAAAGATATCAAAATTATTGAAGAATACGAAGACAAAATCAATAAAAGTATTATTTATAATGAAAAAAATTCTACAACTCAGTTTACATATGACGAAGGGTTTTATCCTTTTAACACTCCTATTTCATTAATTTGGTTTTTTACTAAACAAAGCAATATACTAATTTTTATTATTTATTTATTATATTTTTTTAAATCAAAAAAATATAATTGGTATAAATATTTAGTTTTTATTGGTTTAATTGATATTATGATGACGGGGATAATTTATCATTTTATTATAAATAAAGGAAAAAGTTTTATATATTTTTTTCATAAACCAAATTTAGAAAAATTATTATCTCAATTAGAGCATACTATTAATCCAATATTTTTTTTATTTTTTTATTTTTTTTACACAAAAAAAACAATATCTTATAAAAATATTTGGATTGCTTTGATTCATCCTAGTATTTATGCTTTATTTTTTTTATTTTATGGTTATTTTAATTTTATTAAATATAATAATAATTTTTCTAATGATAAAAAAATTCAAAAAGATCCTACCCAATATTTTCCTTATGTTTTTTTCTCTCCTTTTGAAGTAAAAAACATTTCCTCCATCCCATCATCTAATTTTAATAAAAAACCGAAAATGGTTGAATTTAGTTATATAGGATATAAAAAAACTTTGAAATATATAGGAAGTTTATTTAGTTTAACTACTTTTTTTACTTATATTTTTTTATTTGTTAAAAAACACTGTTTAAATGAATATGATTAAAATAAAATATTTATAAAATTTTTTAAAAAGGAAAATATTATATATGCGTATTTTAGTAAAATTAATATGTGTTGAATGTGGTAGAGAAAATTATCATACTGACAAAAAGAAAACAACTCCTCTTTTAAAATTTAAAAAGTATTGTCCTTTTTTACGTAAATATACTATTCACAAAGAAAAAAAATAAAAAACTATATTTATTATTATAAATATAGTTTTTTTTATATTTTTTGAAATATTTTGAAATATTTTTGTTTTTTTATATAATGTTTATGGTAAAGAAAAAATAAAATTAAATCTAAATAAAATTATAATAATAATTTAAAAGATTTATAATTAATTTTTTATATTATATTTATTAATATATTATAAATATTTGGCCCTGTAGCCAAGTGGTAAGGCATAGCTCTGCAAAAGCTTGATCATCGGTTCAAATCCGTTCAGGGCCTCCAAGTAATATTTTTTTTTACTTTAATAAATTTATATTTTTTATATTTTTATTTTTTGTAATTATGGATATTTGAGTTTTAACAAAATTTTAAAATTTTTAAAAAAATTAAATAATTTATTTAATTTAAACACTTTTAAGATTTTTTTTGTTTTAAAAAATAAAATAAAAATGGAAAAAATAAATATTTTAAATGAATTAATTTAAAAATTAAAAAAATTCAAGAATTTTTATTAAATTTAAAAAAATATTATAAAATAAAATTGTAATAATTTATTTTAAGAATAATATAATATAGAGGGAATTTAATAAAGTGAAGAATATAAAAAAACATTTACGTCTTTTCAATGAGAATCCTTTATCTGTAATAATTAGGACTAATGATTCTAATAATGCTAAAAGAATAATTCAAAATACTATAAAAAGTGGTTTTAAATTTATAGAAATAACTTTAACTACTCCAAATGTTTATCAAATCATTGCCGAAACTAGAAAAAAATATCCAGAAGTAATTATTGGAGCAGGAACAGTTTTAATTTTAGAAGAAGCAAAAAAAGTTGTACAAGCAGGAGCCCAATATTTAGTATCGCCTGTTTTTACAAAAGAAATTTTAAAATGGTCTTTAGAAAATGATATTTTATATGCCCCAGGGGTAATGACTGTTAATGAAATGTACCAAGCATATCAAAAAGGTTCACAATTATTAAAATTTTATCCTGCTATTTCTTTATCAACAGAAGCTTTAAAATTAATTTCAAACCCTTTTCCTAATAATTTTAAAATTTTAGCAACTGGCGGTATTTCTTTAGATAATATTGATAGTTATTTTGATGCTGGTGTTTATGCAGTTGGTATAACTGGTAAATTAGGAGGAGCTAATATTGAAACAACAGATCAAGAAATTTCTGATTTAGCTAAAAAATATGTTGAAAAAGTAAAAAAAATAGTTTTAAAAAGAGGATTTTGTGATTGCATATAAAAATAATGTACCTATTTTAATTAAAAAAATGGCTTTTTGCGGTTCTTTAGAATCAAGTGATGTTTTAGTTACTATTGAACCTAATACAGAAAGAAAAATTAATATTTTAATTAAATCTCCTTTTATTAGACAATTTGGAAAAAGAATTAAAAAAATAGCTTTAGAGACTTTAGCAAAATTTAATATTGAACAATGTAATTTAATCATTCAAGATCAAGGTGCTATAGATGATGTTTTAGTTGCAAGATTAATAACAGTATTTAATCGAGCTTCTTGAATAATTATAACAAAAAAATAAAAACCATTAAGGGAGAAGAATAAATTTGAATAATATTAGGAGAACAATGTTGTTTGTTCCCGGTAATAATGCTGCTTTTTTTAAAGATGTTATTACTTATTGTCCAGATAATGTAATGTTTGATTTAGAAGATTCTATACATATTGATCAAAAAGATGCTGCTCGACAATTAACTCAAAAAATGATTAATTTTTTTGAATACAATAAATATGGAATTGAAACTGCTGTACGTATTAATAATTGGGATACAGATTTTTATCAAGAAGATTTAGAAGTTATTATAAATTCAAAAGTTGATATGATTCGTTTACCTAAAGTAGAAACTAAACAAGATGTTTTGAAAGTAATTGCTGATATTGAAAAAATAGAAAAAATAATTAATCGTTCAAAAAAAATTATTTTATTTTGTGCTTTAGAAAGTGCAAAAGGTATTTTAAATGCTTACGAAATAGCTACTGCTAGTGAACGTGTAGTTGGTATTGCTCTTGGCGGGGTTGATTATTTGTTCGATTTAAAAGCTACTAAAACTAAAAATAGTCATGAATTATTATTTGCTCGTAATATGATTGTTCACGCTGCTAGAGCAGCTAAAATTGATGCTTTTGATTGTATTTATGGAAATATAAATGACTTAGAGGGTTTAGAAAAAGAAACAAAATTTGCTAAAGAATTAGGTTTTAGTGGTAAATCAGTTATTCATCCCAAACAATTAAGTATTATAAAAAAAATTTTTTCACCAACAAATGAAGAAATCCAAAATGCTTTAGATATTTTAAATGCTTATCAAAAACATTTAAAATTTGGAAAAGGTGTTTTTGCTTTTAATGGACAAATGATTGATAAACCTTTTTTAGAACACTATCGTAAATTATTAATTGAAGCTAATGTTCAAATTTCTAATTTAGAAAAAATTTTAATTTAAGAGGGAAAAATGAATAATTATTTAGATGAAAAAATTTTAAAAAAAATTAAAACAAAGATTAATTATCAAATATATCAACCTAATAAAAAACTAATTTCTAAAAAAATAAAACTAACACAAGATTTACCAACTTATAACAAAAGAACAACTAAAATTCTTGATTCTTTAGAAGAAGCTATTATTAAAACTGGTTTAAAAGATAATATGACTATTTCTTTTCATCATCATTTTAGACATGGTGATAAAACTGTAGAACAAGTTATGCAAGCCATAGAAAAATTAAAAATAAAAAATTTAACTATTTCTGCCTCTTCTTTTACTAAATCACATGATTGTTTAATAGAATATATTAAAAAAGGGGTTGTTACAAGTTTAGAAGGTTCTGCTCTAAGAGGAAAATTAGGAAACGCTATTTCAGAAGGTTATTTATCAAAACCAGTTATAATTCGTTCTCATGGTGGTAGAGCAAGATCTATCACAAGCGGTGATAATCATATTGATGTTGCTTTTTTAGCAGCTTCTACAAGTGATGTAATGGGTAATGCTAACGGATCAACTGGTAATTCTAAAGTCGGTTCTTTGGGTTATGCACAAGTTGATGCCCAATACGCTAATAAAGTAGTTATTATTACTGATACTTTAGTTAATTATCCTAATAGTCCTATTTCTATACCTCAAATATATGTTGATTTTGTAGTTAAAGTTGATAAAATTGGTGATTCTAAAAAAATTTCTTCAGGTGAAATTCATACAGTGTTTAATCCTAAAGAAATTAAAATAGCAGAAAATATTTTAAATATTATTAAAAATACTCCTAATTTTAAAAATGGGTTTTCTTTTCAAACAGGCACGGGTGGAGCCAGCCAAGCTTCTCTAATTATGTTAAAAGAAGAAATGTTAAAAAAAAACATTAAAGCTTCTGTTTTTTTAGGTGGAATTATTGGTTTAGAAGTAGATTTATTAAAAGAATGTTTAGTAGAAAAATTATTAGACGTACAATCTTTTGATACAGCCGCAATAGAATCTATTCAAAAAAATAATAATCATTTAGAAATGTCTGCTTCTTTTTATGCTAATTACTGTGCTAAAAATTGTGCAACTCATAAATTAAATTATGGTGTTTTAAGTGCTTTAGAAGTTGATATTAATTTTAATGTTAATGTTTTAACTGGAGCAGATGGTTATATTAGAGGTGCTTCAGGAGGTCATTCAGATGTGGCTTTTGGAAGCGATATTTCTATAATTGCTATTCCTTTGATACGTGGTCGTATTCCTTCTATTACTAATAGAGTGCAAACTGTAGTTACTCCTGGTAATAGTGTTGATGTAGTAGTTACTGATCTTGGTATTGCTGTTAATCCTTTAAGACAAGATTTAATTGAAATTTTAAATAAAAATAAAGTATCTCTTAAAACAATAGAAGAATTAAGAGATTTTGCATATAGTATAGTAGGCAAACCAGAAGCTATTGAATATGATAAAAATCATATAGTAGCTTTAATAGAATATATCGATGGTAGTTTAATTGATGTTATTTATAAAGTTAAAACTTATATTTTAGAATGATTTTTTGATTTTTAATAATGTCAAATATCAATAAAAAAAGTATTAGAAAATCATATTTATTATTTGATTTTTCTTTTGATGAATTTTTAAAATCCAAAGAAGAACGTTTTTTAATACAAAAAAAAATTTTAAAAAAATATCAAACTGGTTTAATTACAATTTCTTTAAATATTCCTGGTTTTAATAAAAATAAATATTTATATAGTTTTTTTTTTAAATATATAGTTAAAAATAAAATTTTTATCTTTTTTCAAAAAAAAATTAAAAAAAATATTATAAAAACTTATCTAATTAAAGATTTATTAGGTGATTATTTAATTATTGTTTTAAATATTTTTAAAAATAAACAATTAATTGAAATTAAAAAACAAATCTTATTTTTAGAAAAAAAAGAACCTATTTTAATTTTATTTGATATAGATATTATTAATAATCAGCAACAAAAAATTGAACGTGCATTTTTAAAAAAAAAACCTCGTGTTTGTTATTTATGTAGTAAACCAGCAAAAATATGTGCAAAAAATAAAACACATGTTTTAATAGATTTAATAAATTTTATAGATAATAAAATAATAAATTTTTTATTTTATAATTATTAAAAAAATATTTTTTTATTTTAGAATAATATTATTTAAAAAAAATTTAAATAATATTATTTTTTTTTATTAATTTACTAATAATTTATAAATTAAAAAATAATTATAAAATTTTATTTTTTGTTTTTTACTAGTACTTCAAAAAGTTAATCACTATATAGATAAAATCAATATTAATTCACAAATATTATTATAATAAATTATAATTATCTTTTAATTTTCAAATTAATTTCTTTTATATTTTTAAAACTATTTTTATAATTGTTACATCAATTAGTTTTTTTATAAATTACTTCATTTTTTTATTTTAATTTGTTATAATAAATAAAGGTGTAAACTAAATTTATCTTGATTAAAGATAAAAAAAATACATTTTATAAATATAAAAAAGAGGTAACAATGGATATTTTATTCGAAAATTTTAATATTTTACCGCAAACCCAAAAAGCTTTAAAAGAATTAAATTTTTTAAAACCTACTGATATTCAAAATTTAGTAATTAGTGAAATGATTAAAGGTTATGATATAATCGGTCAAGCCCAAACTGGAACAGGTAAAACTTTTGCTTTTGGAATACCTATTATTGAAAAAATTGATCTTAGTATAAAAAAAACACAAAGTTTAATTTTATGTCCAACAAGAGAATTGGCACTTCAAGTTTTTCAAGAATTTAAAAAATTAATTAAATTTTATGAAGAAATAAAAATTGCAGTTATTTATGGAGGAGAATCCTACATTAAACAATTCAAAGTGTTAGAAAATAAACCTCATATAATTATTGCAACTCCCGGAAGAGTTATTGATCTTTTAGAAAGAAAAAAAATTGATTTTTCAGGATTAAAAATTTTAACTTTAGATGAAGCAGATGAAATGTTAAATATGGGGTTTCAAGAAGCATTAGAGACTATTTTGCAAAAAATACCTAAAAAAAGACAAACAGTTTTATTTTCTGCTACTTTACCGCCAACTATTCAAAAAATAGCTAATAAATATCAAAATGATCCTAAAATTTTAAAAGTTTATCAAAAAAATATTGCTGTTAGTTCTGTACAACAATTTTATTTTTTAGTTAAAGAATTTGATAAATTAAAATTACTAGTTCGTTTATTAGATTTAGAAAACCCCAACTCAGTTATTATTTTCGCAAATACTAAAAAAGATGTTGATTTAATTAACGCTTATTTACAAGAAAATAATTTTTCAGTTGATTTTATTCATGGCGATTTAAAACAAAATCAAAGACAACAAGTTATGAATAATTTTCGTAATCAAAAAATTAAAATTTTAATAGCTACTGATGTTGCAGCTAGAGGTATTGATATTTCTTCTATTACTATGGTTATTAATTATGATTTATCTCGTCAAAATGAAGTTTATGTTCATCGTATAGGTAGAACTGGTAGAGCAGGTTTAAAGGGATTAGCTTATAGTTTTGTGACTCCAAGTAAATTATCACAATTAAAGAGTTTAGAAAATTATTTAAAAGAAAAATTAATTTTTCAAAATATACCTAAAATAAAAGATATTCAAGAAAAAAAATTAAAAAATTTTCAAGAAAAAATTTTTGAAATTATTAAAAATAATTCACAAAAAGATATTAATGATGAATTAATACAAAAATTGTTAGATAATTTTGATAATAAACAAATTATAAAAGCATTATTGAATTTTATAATACCAGTAAAAAGAGATTATAAAGAAATTGCTGAAATTAATAATTTTAAAACTAATTTTGTTAATAAAAATTTAAAAAGAATTAGTTCTTCTCGTAATATGTTGTCTTTAAGCATTAATTTAGGTAAAAAAGATATGATTAATCCTGCTTTATTATTAAAAATATTACATGAAAAATTTAATATTTATAGTAAATATGTCGGCAATATTAAACATTTGTCTAATGAAAGTATTTTTGAAATTCCTAATCATTTTTGGGTAAAAATAAAAAATAAAAAAAATATATTTTTCAATAATAAAATATTAAAAATTAACCAATCATATCTTTAATTTAATATTAAATTAAAAAATATTTTGTTAGTAAAAATTTTAACTAACAAAATATTTTTATTTTTTATTAACTTATCTATTTTTTAATTAATTATTTTTTTACAATATAAAAAATAATTTTAATTTTTTGTGTTATAATTAAAATAATTTAGAAATTAATTTTATATTTTTATTTATTTTATAAACTATTTATATTATTTAAGTTATTTTTTATTGTATTTATATTTTATAAAAGTGAGTCAAAAACTCACTTTTAATTTTTATTTATATTCACGTAATTTATTAATTAATTTATTAGGAGAATTTATGTGTCTTTATTTGAAGAATTAAAATGGCGTAATTTGATTACTGAATGTAGCGATGAAAAAAGAGCTAAATTATTGTTAGATGGTAATAAAAAAATTAAATTTTATTGTGGTTTTGATACTACAGCTGGTTCTTTAACTGTAGGTCATTTAGTTCAAATTATTACTTTTTTATTAATACAAAAAAGGGGTCATTTCCCTATTATTTTATTGGGCGGAGCAACTAGTTTTATTGGTGATCCAAAAAAAATAGAAGAAAGAAAATTATTAGAATCTAACCAAATTTTAGATAATTTTAATAAAATCAGTTTACAATTTAAAAAAATTTTATCTTTTATATCTTTTGAAATTGTTAATAATTATGATTGGATTTCAAAAATAGATATTATTAATTTTTTAAGAAAATATGGTAAACTTTTTAATATTAATTATATGCTTTCCAAGGAAATAGTTTCAAATAGATTGAAAAAAGGGATTTCATATGCTGAATTTTCTTATATGATATTACAATCTTTAGATTTTCAATATTTATTTGAAAATAAAAATGTTATAATGCAATTTGGTGGTTCTGATCAATGGGGAAATATTACTAGTGGATTAGAATTAATTAAAAAAATAAATAAAACTAAAGACAATAATAAACCTATTGGTATAACAAATGCATTATTATTAAAATATGATGGTACTAAATTTGGTAAAAGTGAAGATGGTGTTTTATGGTTAGATAAAAAATTAACTTCACCTTATAAAATTTATCAATATTTTTTAAATACAGAAGATAAAGAAGTAATTAATTATTTAAAATCTTTAACTTTATTATCTAAAAAAGAAATTATTAAATTACAAGAAGAAAATATTACAAATCCTCAAAATAGAATAGCTCAAAAAATTTTAGCTAAA
The DNA here is from genome assembly GCF_046600495.1 of Candidatus Phytoplasma pyri. Taxonomy (NCBI): domain Bacteria; kingdom Bacillati; phylum Mycoplasmatota; class Mollicutes; order Acholeplasmatales; family Acholeplasmataceae; genus Candidatus Phytoplasma; species Candidatus Phytoplasma pyri. Next base: position 17,713 of record NZ_JBKIOZ010000003.1, read on the forward strand.
GAAATAATTACTTTAATTCATGGAAAAAAAATGTTTGAAAATTGTTTTAATACTAACCAAATTTTATTTATAGACAAAAAAGATCAATTAAATGAACAAAGTTTTTGTTGTTTGAAATATACTTTAAATTATATTGAAGTTAATGATAAAATTTCCTTATTAGAAGCTTTAATATTAACTGAATTAACTAATTCAAAAAATAAAGCTAGAGAATTAATTTCTAGTCGTTCTATTAAAATTTTTGATAAAATAGTAGATGATGTAGAATTAATTTTAAATATAAAACATTCTTTATTTAATAAATATATTTTATTAAAAAAAGGTAAAATATTTAATGCTTTAATTATTTTTAAATAGATTATAAAAAAATCCATTTTATTAATTATTAATTAAATATTAATATATATTAAATTCCTTTAAGAAAAGGAGAGTGTATTAATAAAATGATAAAAAATGATTTTAAATATCTTTTTCCTATTTTTAAAAATAACCCTAATTTAGTTTATTTTGATCATGCTTCTACTTCTTTAAAACCAAAAAAAATGATAATAGCATTAGAAAATTTTTATTATAATAATGGTATTAGTAATAAATCTTTTTATGATTTAAGTGAACATAATAGTTTGTTAGTTGAAAAAACTAGAAAAAAAACAGCTAATTTTATTAATTCTCATTCAGAAGAAATTATTTTTACCAAAAGCACAACTGAATCTTTAAATATGTTAGCTTTTGGTTTATCTCATTTATTAAAAGAGGGAGATGAAATAATTATTTCAGAATTAGAACATAATGCTGCTTTTTTACCTTGGTTAAGAATTTCAAAAAAGCATAAAGCTAAATTAGTTTTTATTCCTTTAGATGAAAATAATCAAATTAGTTATCATAATTTTCAAAAAATTTTTAATAAAAAAACTAAAATAGTTATTTTAACTCATATTTCTAATGTTTTAGGTTATAAACCTCCTATTAAAGAAATAGCTAATTTGGCTCATAGTGGTAATGCTTTAGTAATTTTAGATTCGGCACAATATGTTAGTCATTTTCGTTTAGATGTTCGTGATTTAGATGTTGATTTTGTGTGTTTTTCATCTCATAAAATGTATGGGCCTTTTGGTTTAGGCATTTTGTTTGTTAAAAATAATTTATTACATTTACTAAAGCCTTTATTACTTGGCGGAGGTATTATTGAATCATTTGATAGTAATGATTTTACATATAAATTTAATGTTAATAAATTTGAGGCAGGAACTCATAATATTTCAGCTATTATATCTTTTAAAGAAGTTTTAGATTTAATTATTGATATTGGTTTTGAAAAAATTATTTATCATGAATATAAAATTTATAAATACGCTATAGAAAAATTAAAAAAATTTTCTAATATTATTATTTATAATCCTAATAATGCACATCATATTATTACTTTTAATTTAATAAATATTAATGCTCATGATGTTGTTACTTTTTTAGCTAAAGAAAATATTTGTGTTAGAGTTGGTAAATTATGTGCTGATTTAACTTTAAAAAAAATTAAACAAACAAGTGTGATAAGAGTTTCTATTGGCATGCATAATAATAAAAATGATGTTGTTTTATTAATTATTGCTTTAAAAAAAATTATTAATTTTTTTAAAAAGGTTTAAAATGACAGAATTTTATAAAACATATCGTAATTTAATATTAAAATATTATCATAAAAAACCAAATAAAATTTTATTATCAGATCCTGATTATTTCTACTTAAAATATGAAAATTATTTTTGTGGTAATGATTATATTTTTTTACAAATTAAAATTAAAAATAATATGATTATAGATTTTAGATACGAAATTAAAGGTTGCGTAATTTGTGTTTCTTCGGCTAATTTTATGTCAAATGAATTAAAAAATAAATGTATATCAGAAGTAATTAAGATTTCTAATAATTTTATTAATATGTTAAAAGGTAAAAAATTTAATTTAGATAATATAAGTTCTGATTTTAAACTATTTCAGTTTATAGTTAATATTAAAAGTAGAGTTAATTGTGCTATTTTATCTTGGGAAGCTTTATTAAAATTATTAAAAAATGTTGGATTTGAGTAATAATTTTTTTAAATTTATATTTATTCAATTAATTTATTATAATAAATTTTAACAATAATAAAATATTTATTAAGTTATTAAATAATAAATTTATTTATTTTAATATTAATTTTAAAAATTAAATAAAATAAATAATAATTCATTAAAAGAAAGAATTAATGTTATAAAATATGAAAATTATATGGAAATATTTAAAAAAATATAAAATTTTATTAATATTTAATATTTTATCTGCTTTTTTAATATCTTTTTGTGAAATTGGTATTCCTTTTGTTATTGGTGATTTTATTATTGATCATCAAAATAATAATACAATTAATTACCACCAACTTTTTTTAATATTTTTAATTTTAGTAATTTTTGGTATTTTAGGTAATTTACTTATTAATTTTTGTTCTTCTTTTGTTTCATCCAAACTTTTTAATGATTTAAGTATGGATATTTTTAAAAAAGTTCAAACTTTTTCTCCTTATGAAATGCAAAAATTTGGTATTTCATCTATCATGAATCGTAACACATCAGATGTTTACCAAATAATGAGTTTTATGTCTACTTTTTATAGAGCTGCGGTTGTAGCACCTATTATTGTATTATGTAGTTTTATTATGATATGTCGAATTAATTATCATTTAGTTTTTGGTATTTTATTTATTATACCTTTCCTAATTTTTATGATTATTTTTATGGTAAAAAAAACTTATTATTTATCAGTTGAACAACAAAAACAATTAGATAAACTTAATTTAATAACTAGAGAAAATTTAACTGGTTTTAAAGTAGTTAGATCTTTATGTAAAGATAAATATGAAGAAAAACGTTTTTATGAATGTAATACTAAATATAGTATTTTTTCTATAAAATTATTTAAATTTTTAGTTTTAATTGATCCTATTTTTTATTTTTTAGTAAATTTTTCAATTATTTTAACTATTGGTATAGGCTCATGTTATCTTTTACCAAATTCAAATAATTTTACTTTAGGAAATTTATTTAAGTGTATAGAATTTCAATTTCATGTTTTATTTTCTATATTAAATTTTTTATTATTATTTATGATGTTTCCAAAAACTTTAGTTTCAGTTAAACGAATAGAAGAAATTTTGTCATATCAAATTGTTATTAAAAATAATGATGTTAATTTAAAAATTAAAGAAAATATTAAAAAAATAGAATTTAAAAATGTTGTTTTTAATTATCCTAATTCTAATCAAAAAATATTAGATAATATTAATTTAATTTTTTATAAAGACGAAATAGTTTCTTTCGTAGGTCCTACCGGTTCTGGAAAATCAACTTTAATAAATTTAATCCCTCGTTTATATAATGTTACTAGTGGTACAATTAAGTTAAATGATATTGATATTTTTGATTATAATATTGATCATTTAAGAAGTAAAATTGGTTTTGTTTCGCAAAAAAATTTTTTATTTAAAGGCACTATTTTAAGTAATCTTTATATGGGTAAAGAAAATGCTCCTGAAGAAAGCATTTTGGAATCTATAAAAATATCTCAATCTTATGATTTCATTGAATCTAAATCTGAAAAAATAAATGAATTCGTTAGTGAATTTGGTAATAATTTTTCTGGAGGTCAAAAACAAAGATTAGCAATTGCTAGAGCTTTAGTTAAAAAACCTGATGTTTATATTTTTGATGATTCCTTTTCTGCTTTAGATTATAAAACAGATTATGAATTAAAAAAAGCTTTTTATGAAATGAAAAAAAATTCTATTGTTATTATAGTGGCTCAAAGATTAAGTTCTATTTTGAATTCTGATAAAATTGTTGTTTTAGATCAAGGTAGAATCTTAGATATAGGAAAACATAAAGATTTAATACAAAGATGTGAATTTTATAAAGAAATTGCTCGTTCACAAAATTTATTGGAGTTTTAAATGAAAAAAATTTTTTATTATTTTAAATCTTTTAAAAAAGAATTAATTATTAGTTTTTTTTTAATATTTATTTCTGCTATTATTGCTTCTTGTTTACCTCTTTGGGAAGGTAAATTTATTATTGAAAAAGTACGTGAAATATCATCCAATAATAGTAGCATTAAACCTAAAGACATTATTCCACTTCTTGTTTTAACTTTATTATTTTATATTATTGTTGCTATTTTAAGAATTGTTTATAATAAATTATTAGTTACTTCTATTCATAAAGGAATTAAATATTTACGTCAAGATATTCAAAAAAAAATTCATTTATTACCAGTAAGTTATTTTGAACAAAATACTTTAGGTAATGTTATGAGTAGGATGACTAACGATATCGAAATTATTTCTAATAGTTTACAACAAACTTGTTCTACTTTAATTTATTCTTCTTTTTTTATTATTGCTTCATCATTTTGGATGTTTTCTATTAATTGGCGATTAGGATTAATTGTTATGTTAGTTATTCCTTTATCTTTTTTTACCATTTATAAACTTTCGAATAAATCACAAAATATTTTTATTCAAAGATTTGAAAATTTTGGCGATTATAATGGTTTTTTACAGGAAAAATATACAGGTTACAAAGAAATTATGATTTATAATCAACAATCTAAAGTAATAAAAGAATTTCAAATAAAAAATAATAATTTGCAAAAATTAATTTTTAAATCTAATGTATTATCTGGTTTATTAATGCCTATTATTAAATCTTTTACATATTTAATTGTAGTTTTAGTATCTATTTTAGGTAGTATTTTAATGAGTGAAAAAAATAATCAAATTACTTTCTTTTTTATGGGTTCTTATACTCTTTTGAAATTAGGTATTTTTCAATCTTTTATTAAATATGTTTGGTGTTTAGAAAGTCCAATAAGCGAATTAACACAAATGTCTGTTTTATTTCAATCAGCTAAAGCTGCTTCGCAAAGAGTTTTTAGATTTTTACAAGAAGAAGAAGAAAAACCAGAATTAGAACAACCTTTTATTTTAAATAATTTCAAAAATAAAGTAGTATTTGATAATGTTTATTTTAATTATGGAACTAAAATAATTTTACAAAATATTAATTTTGAAGTTAAATGTGGGCAAATGATTGCCATTGTTGGTCCTACCGGTTCAGGAAAATCAACTTTAATTAATTTATTAATGCGTTTTTATGATTTAGAAAAAGGCGCTATAACTATTGATGGGATTAATATTAATGATTTTAAAAAAGATAATTTAAGAAAAATTTTGGGTATGGTTTTACAAGATACATGGCTTTTTAATGGAACTATTTTTGAAAATATTAAATATGGGAATGATCAAGCCACAGACGAAGAGGTTTTTTTGGCTGCTAAAAAAGCTAATATTAATTTATTTATTGATTCTAAAACAAATGGATATTATACTATGATTAATGAAGAGTCTGATAATTTATCTCAAGGTGAAAAGCAAATGATTACTATTGCAAGAACTATTTTGCGAAACCCTAATATTTTAATTTTAGATGAAGCTACTTCTACTATTGATACTAGAACAGAATTATTATTACAACAAGCTATAAAAAAATTACTTAACGATAGAACTTCTTTTGTTATTGCTCATCGTTTATCTACTATTATAAATGCTGATAAAATTTTATTTTTAAAAGATGGTAAAATTGAAGAAACTGGAAATCATCAAGAATTATTAGCTAAAAAAGGATTTTATTATCAACTTTATCAAAGTCAATTCAAACAAATTTAATTATTTTTTATTATTTAAAAATAATTTTAAAATTTATTTATTTTTTGAGGAGAAAAAATGTTAACCGCTAATAAAAAAATTTTATTAAATGCATATCAAAAAGGTTATGGTATTGCTCAAATTAATATTAATAATTTAGAATGGGCTAAAATTGTTTTAACAACAGCAAACGAATTAAAATCTCCTATTATTTTAGGTGTTTCTGAAAAAGCTGCCGATTACATGGGGGGTTTTAAAACAGTTTTCAATATGGTTAAGTCTTTAGACGAATTTTATAAAATATCTGTTCCTGTTTTTTTACATTTAGATCACGGAAGTTTTGAAGGAGTAAAAAAAGCTTTAGCAGCTGATTTTAATTCTATTATGTTCAGTTCTGAAGGTTATTCTTTTGAACAAAATTTAATTAAAACTAAAGAAATTATAAAATTATGTCGTCAAAAAAAGGTTTTACTAGAAACAGAAATTAGTGGTATTGGTAAAGAAGAAAATAATATAAATTTTCAATATGATTTTTCTGATCCTAAACAATGCTATTTAATGTCTTTATTAGATATTGATATGTTAGCGGTTAACATAGGTAATATGCATGGAGAATATTCTCCAAATTGGAATGGTCTAAATTTTAAAATTTTAGAAAAAATAAATAAAATTACTAATAAAAAACCTTTAGTTTTACATGGAGGTACAGGAATTCCTGATGAAATGATTAAAAAGTCTATTTCTTTAGGAATTACAAAGATTAATGTTAATACTGCTTGTCAATTAGCATTTGCTAAAGCCACAAGAGAACATATTTTTTATAATAAAAATTTTGATAATAGAGGATTTGAATTAAGAAAATTATTTAAACCAGGATTTTTAGCAATTAAAAATATTATTAAAAAAAAATTAAGATTATTTGGTTCTGTTAATAAAGTTTAATATTTTAAATAATATTATTTTTATATATAAAATTTTTTAGTATAATGAATGTAATTTAAGTATTTTTTAAAAAAAATAAATAATTTTTAAAATATTTAAATTAAAATTTTAAAAAATTTCGAAAGGTTTTTAAAAATTATTAATATGTGTTATATTAAAAAAATACGTAAAAAAATCGGTAAAGATCCTTTATTTAGTCCAGGTGCTTCTATTATTGTTTACGAAAAAAATAAATATTTACTGCAATTAAGAAAAGATTTTAATATTTGGGGGCTTCATGGTGGTTCTATGGAATTAGGTGAAACAGCTCAAGAAGTAGCTATTAGAGAATTAAAAGAAGAAACTGGATTAGATGCTTTAAAAATTGATATATTTAAAACATATTCAGGTAAAGAATTTAAAATTATTTACCCTAATGGTGATATTGTTTATGCTATTGTAATAACTTTTATAGTTACTAAAACACAAGGTAAAATTACAAAATTAAATAAAGAAGTATTGGATTTAAAATGGTTTAATGAAAAAGATTTACCAATAAAAAATATGATGACAATTGATAAAATATTTTTGAAAGATTTTTTAAAATATAAAAATAAACTTTAAAATAATTAATTATTTTATAAAAATATAAAATTTTATTTTTAATATTTATCAAGAGAGGATATTAAAATTAATTTAATGACAGATATAATATTGGTAGAAAAAAAAAGAAAAATGATTTTAGAAGGCAATTTATTTAAAATTATTTTAATTTTAGCAATACCAATTGCTTTAACTAATATAATATTTAATTTATTACCATCTCAAATAGATGCAATTACTGCATTATCTCAAAAAAAAACAAATAAAATTACAGATATTTTACCTATTTTAACATCTATTAAACAAATTTTTTTTTATTTTGGAGTTTGTTTGGCTATGGCTTCTAATGTTGTAATAGGTAATGAATATGGCAAGGGTAATTATTCAAAAGTATATGTTTTAATAAAAAATACTTTTAAAATGGTTATTATTACTTCTTGTTTATTGGCTTTTTTAGGTATTTTTTTTAAACAAACAATTTTATTTCATATTACTAATCATAATGAAATATCAAATAGTGATATGTCAGAAATTTCAGGTTATTATTTTTGCTTAATGTTTTCTGGAATATTAATGTCTATTAATAGTGTTTTTTTAGGTTTATTAAGAATAAAAGGTAACATTAAAATAATTTATTTTTCTAATTTTTTATTTTTAATTTCAAAAATTGGTTTTAATTATTTATTTATTCTTTCAAAAGAACAACAAAACATAACTATGTTTCATTTAGGTTTATCTACTATTTTTGCTATGATAATGTCTAATTTATTACTTTTGTTTAAATTAATTACATTATTTAAAATAGACAAAAATAATAAAGATTTAAATAATTCAAAAATAAAAGATAGTGTTAGTGATAAAATTTCTTATTTTAAAAAAATTTTTAAAATATTTTACCCTATTTTTTTAAGTAAATTTATTTATGAATTTGGTAAATTAATTATTCTTTTAATAATTGGTCGGCCTGATTTTTATATTCCAGGTTCCTTAACTACTATTTCCATAGCTGATTTTATAGCTGGTTTTGGTTTACAATTTGGTTTTTCTTTAGAGGAAAGTGTTGTATTGATTATTTCAGCAAATTTAGGTAATAAAAATATTTTACGTTCTTTAAAGAGCATTTATTTTTCTATTATAATAAATTTGATTTTTGGTTTAATTTATACTTTTTTTGCCGTTTTTTATGGAATTTCAATATTGAAATTTTTCAGTTTGTTATTTAGTAATAATTCTTCAAGTAGTTATATTAAAAATCCAGAGCAACTTAATTTTTTTATTTTATTTTCTTGCATTTCTGGCTTTTTTACCGTTGTTATTCAAAGTATTTTATTAAAAAGTTTTGTAGCTTTTAAAAAACCTAGTTTAGATATGTATTTTAATTTTTTAAGAATTTTAATTCGAATTCCTTTAATATATTTATTTAGACATACTACAATTACTGAGTATTTTAACCTTAAATGGAATACTGCAGAATATGGTTGGAAAGGTTATGCTTTTATTAATTTTTTTTCTAACTTAATTTTATTATTTTTTATTATATATTTATTTTTTAAATTTATTAAAAAATTAAGAAAAAATATAAATAAATAATTTATAATATTTAAGTTTATGAAAATAAAAATCAAAAAGATAATATATATATGATAAAAATAAAAAAAAAAAGAATATTTTTTTTTGATATTGATAATACAATTTTTAGTACTAAATATAAAAAAATTTGGCCTCAAACTGTTAAAACCATCAAAGCTTTATCTAAAGACCCTTATGTTATTTTAAGTATTGCCACAGGTAGAAATAAAACAAGATTAAATGTTTTAGGTAATTTATTACATTTTTTTAAACACTTAGTTTTATTAAATGGAAGTGTAATTATTATTAATGATAAAATTATTGATGAAAATTTTTTTTCAAAGGAAGAAGTTTTATATTTAACAAAAAAAGCAAATTCTTTTGGTTTGCCTACAGGAATGGTAGGCTTGCATCAAGAAGCTGTTTTTTATAAAAAAGATTTATTATTTATTACAGAAAAATTAAAAAATTTTTATAGTATGAAAATGAACATTTTAGACGATAAATTTTATCTTTCAAATAAAATTTATCAAATGTGGATAATAGAAAAAAATATTAATAAAATTAATAGTTTTATTAATAATTATAAACAATTATTTCAGTTTTTTTATTGGAATTATGGTGGTGTTGATTTAGTTTCAAAAGGTATTAATAAATTTTATGGTATTAAAAAAATACAAAAAATATATCCAGAATATCAATTAATTTGTGTTGGCGATGGTTACAACGATATTGATATGATTAAATATGCTAACGTTGGAATTGCTATGGGAAATACTAAATATAATCAAATTAAAGAAGTTGCTGATATCATTGCGCCACATATTGATGAAGATAAATTTTATGATTTTTTTAAAATTAATAATTTAATTCAAATTTAGAAAAGGATAATACAATAATATGAATATAGCTGTTTTAACATCAGGCGGAGATTCACCAGGAATGAACGCAGCTATTAGAAGTATAGTTAAAGTTGGTATAAAAAATAATATATCAATTTATGGAATTAAGTATGGTTATTTAGGTTTATATCAAAATCAAATTAATTTATTAAAGTTAGAAGATGTAGAAAATATTATTAAAATGGGTGGTACTTTTTTAGGTACTTCACGTTTTATTGAATTTATAGAAAACACAAATATTATTAAAAAGTCAGTTCAAAATTTAAAAAATAAAGATATTTCATTTTTAATTATTATTGGTGGTAACGGTTCTTATAAAGGAGCTTTAAAATTAATTGATTTTGGCGTCAAATGCATTGGAATTCCAGGAACTATTGATAATGATATTACAGGTACTGAATTTACTATTGGATTTCATACAGCTTTAAATACTATTGTTGAAGCTATTGATAAAATTAAAGATACTTCTAAATCACATAAAAGATGTACTTTGGTTGAAGTTATGGGTAGACACAAAGGTGATTTAGCTCTTTATAGTTCTATTTGTAACGAAACCAATTTAGTTATTGTTCCTGAATATAACAATAGTAAAATAGATGTTTTAAAAAAAATGAAATCTTTTCGCAATAAAGAACAAAGTCATGCAATCGTAATACTAACAGAACGCCAGTTTGATATTAATGTTTTAGCAAAAGAAATTGAATTAGTTAGCGGTTTGGAAACTAAAATCACTATTTTAGGGCATACTCAAAAAGGTGGAAATCCTTTACCTCAAGATCGCATTTTAGGAACTTTAATGGGTTTTTATTCCATTGAAATGATTAAAAAAAATTTTTTTAATATTGCTCTAGGAATTAGAAACAATAAGATTATTCCTTATTCTTTTTCAGAAGTTTTAGAAAATAAAAAAGATGATATATTTCAATCATTATGGGAAATTAATAATAAATTAATTTAAAATTTTAATTTTAATTAAAATTTTTTATAATATTTTGATAATATATAATTGTATAAGAATAATCATTGATTTTATTTATTTTTTGATTTTTTATAATTATTACAATATAAAAATATAATTAAATGATTGTTATATATAATAATTTTCATTAATATTAATAAATTCAATAAAAAGGAGTTTATTTTGTCATAATGAATGATAAAAAAAAAACACAAACAATTTCTAAAAATAAATCAAATAATATTTTAGGTTTTAATTTTTATGTTTTAATTTTGATTATGTCAATATTAATTCTTCAAATTTACTACGGTTTTGATACAAATAATAAAAAATTAAGTAATGATACATGGCATGGTTTAATGACATCTTTATTAATTGCTATGACTTTTGCTGGAATTTTAAAATTTATAGGTAGTAAAATCCCTTTTTTAAAAGATATCGGTGGGAGTTCTATTTTATGTATTTTAATTCCTTCTATTCTTGTTTCTTTACAATTTTCTAATTCTTTTAATAACACACATATAGGAATGAAAATTAACAATTTTAGAGAAGTTATTATAAAAAATTTTAAAAATTTTAATAGTGATAAAGGAATTGGATTTTCTTCTTTTTTTGTAACATCTTTAATTGTTTATAGTTTTTTAAGTATGGATAATAATTTATTAAAAAATGCTTTTAAAAAATTTTTTCCTTTAGTTATTATTTCTTTAATTTCGGGTGCTTTAATAACTAGCTTATTCGGTTATTGTTTAGGATTAATGGGTTTCGCACCTATTTCAGGAATTAAAGGAGCAGAAAACAGTAATAGTAACAATCATTTTATAAATACACTATATTATATTTTTTTCCCTTTATCAAGTGGTGGTATGACAGCTGGAATTATGCCTTTAAAAGAATCTTATAGTTCAGTAATTGGAATTAATGATCCCGATAAGGTGTTTGGACACATTGCACCAGCTTTATTAGTGGGTGGTATTTTTAGTATTTTTGCTTCTGGTATTATTAAAAAAATCTTTAAAAATACTAAATATAATGGTAATGGTAATTTAGAAATTAATCAATTATCTTTAAAAAATAAAAAAAAACCAATGTTATCGAAACCAATTAATTATAATAATATTGCTACTGGTTTTATAATTATTTTTTCTTTTCATTCTCTAACTGTTTTAATAAGAACAATATTGAAATTATTTATAGTAAAGGTAGAATATCAAAAATTTTTACCAGAATCTATTGTTTTTTTAGTTGTAGTTGTTATTATTATTAAATTACTTAATTTAATTAATGAAAATTTTCTTGAATGTATAAAACAAGCTTCTAAATTAGTAACTACTCTTTTCACTTCTGCTTTGTTAGTTATTTTAGGTTTTACATTAAATATTCAAACTGCTGTAAATGCACTAAGTTTCCCTTTCTTTTTAACATGTTTGGTTTCGGTAATAACTGTTTCTTTAACTGCCGGTTTGATAGGTCATTTTTTTAATTTTTATGCTGTAGAATCTTCTATAACAGCAGGTCTTTGTCTTAATAGTATTGGCGGTGCAGGAAATATTAATATTTTATCTGCCGCTAATTTAATGGATTTAATTTCATTCGCTCAAATTTCAACTCGTATAGGTGGTGCTTTGGTAGTAGCTTTTGCTAGCATAACTTATCCTATTTTTTATGGTTTGTAATATTAAATTATTTATTATTAATTAATTTATTTTAGGTACAATTTTATAAATGAGTAAAAAAAAATTTTCAGGAATAAATAAATATTTTCACAAAAAAATAATTAATTTAGCTTTAAGATATATTAAAATAGAAGCTTTATCTTATCCTTGTTTTGGTTTGGTATCTAAAAAAGATTCTGGTTGCCATTTAGATATGAACATCAAAACCTTTTTAATTTCACAAAAAACTTTTAAATTTTATTTTAAAGAAATTTATATTTTGGCTATTAAAAATTCTGATTTAAATTTTTTATCTTTAAGAAAATTAGGTCAAAAACAAGAAAAAAGAATGTTTAAAGTTACTAATAATGTTAATACACATAAAGGTTTAATTTTTGCTTTTGGAATTATTTATTATATCTCAATATATAGTCTTTTTCATAAAATACCTTTTGATATTTGGAGTTTTTTAATTAAAAAAATTACTAAACCTTTAATTAATGATTTTAAAAATTTAAATTTTTACTCCAAAAGTAAACAAATATTTAAAAATTTTAAAATTTTAGGCGCTAGAGGAGAAGCTTTAAATGGTTATTCAGTAATTTTTGATAAAGGTTTGCCATTTTTAAAATATTATTCTAAAAAATATCCTAAATTAACACAAGAAAATAAATGTTTATTATTATTAATTTTTTATTTAACAGAAATTGATGATACTACTTTAATATTTAAAATAGGATATCATAAAAGTCAAATTATTAAAAAAAAAGCAAAAGAATGGTTAAATATTTTATTTTTAAAAGGCTGGAAAACTTTTTATAAAATAATTTTAAAAAATAATGATTTTTATAAAAAAAATAAAGTTTCTCCAGGCGGATGCGCTGATTTATGTATTGTTACTTTATTTTTATCATATTTTTATAAAAAGCGTAAATAAAATTATTATATTTTTTTTAATTTTAAATATACAATTTAATTAAATTTATTATATATTTATATTAATTTAATTTTATTATTATATTTAATTTTTTTTCCAAAAAATATACATTTTTTCAGCTTCATAACCCATATTTTTTAAGTCTTCTAAAGTATAAGTATCATCTTTTCCATCTCTATTGCCTTTATCAAAAACAACAGCTAATAAATTAATTGGTGGATTTTTAATAAAAAAATATAGTGAATTTTCTCCTTCTTGATTAGTATAACAAGGAGCATTTAAACTATAGTTGCTTAATCTATTCTTAGTTATTATATTTGTCATTAAATCTTTTTTGTTGATTAAAAAAATATCAATTATTACCATATTTTTGATATTATTTTTAGATAATGATTTATTATAATTTTTTTCTTTTGAAATTAACACATCATCATTAGATTTATTTTCAAATTCATTATTTTCACAAAATATATTTATAAACTTAAAGTCATAATTATTAGGTTTTAATAAAGGTTTTTCTAAAGATAAAAAAACATTTGATTTAAATTTAATATCAGACATTTGATAAACAATATTATTAATTTTAATTTCTGGATTTTGGTTTATTTTTTTTATTTTAAACATTTTAATTTTTTCATTTGATATTTGTTGATCGCAAATATCTTTATTTTTAAATATAGTAATAATTATTGATTTATTATCTTGTATATTAGTGTAATAAAAATTATCTACTTGTGTTAAAATATCTAAAAATTCATTAAATTTATATTCTACATTTGGTTTTATATTAGCTTCTATTTTCCAGTAACGTATATATTGATTATATTTTTCCAAAGCTTCTTGATATTTAATAATTGCTGTTTTTTGATCATATTCTTTTATTAAATTTTTGATAATAAAAAATTCTTTATTTTCATATAAATTTGACGTTTTTAATTGATTTTTTAATATTTTTATTTTAAAATTTTTATTATCATTAGATAAAATTTTATTATCATATGTTAATAAAAATATTTCTGCTTGATTTTTTTTATTTTTTTGTATTAAAATATTAATTTCTTTTTGTTTTTGATTAATATCATTAGTAATTTGAATTATCATATTCATTAAAAAATTTATTTTTGATTGTAAGTTAATATTTTCTTGTTCTTTTTGTTGTAAACAATCTAATAAAAATATTTCTTTTATATTAAAAGTAAAAATCTTATTGTTTGATATATTTAAATTTTTATAGATTTTTTTCAAAGGTAAAAAAAAGTTATCATAATTAATTTTATTATGCCAAAAAAGAAAAAAAATTGTTTCTGTTTCTTCTTTACATTGTAAAAATAATTCATAAAAATTATATTCACTATTAATTCCTTCACGTTCTTGATCATCATAAAAATAAAAAGCTTGTAAACCAATAGGATTTTGTTTTAATTTAAATTTACAATTTTCATAAATATTTTGATTATAACCTTCAAACAAATCATTATTTTCAAAATTTTTCCATTTAACATCAATTCCAAATTCACCTAAATTATTTAGTAATTGAATCACAAATTTAGAATTTGTTTCACCTTCCGTATGAAAATTATAAATATAAATTATGTTATTAATATTTTTTTCATCATAAAAAATATCTTTTTGAATAAAATTATTTTTAAAATGTTTTTTTAAAATATCGTTTTCAATTTTTTTTTGTTGATAAATTTGTTTTTTAATTTTTAAAAAATTGAAAACATTATTATTAATTTTATTTTTAATATTTTTTTTAAAATCAATATTAATAATTTCTTTTAGATCATTTTTATTTTTTTGAGTATATGAATCAAGATAAATGTTTTTTGTATCATTTAATTGTTGTTTAGAAGATAATTTTTCTAATTTTATTATTTTATTATATTTTTTCAAGATAATTATAGAAATAATTTGAAAAATTACTATAAATATAGCTATAATTACTGATAAAATAAAAAAATATTTTTTTATTTTATATTTTTTAAAAAACAATTATTGATTTCTCCTTTTATACAATTTATTATAAATAATAATTTTATCTATATTTATATATTATTTTTTATTATAATAATTAAAACCATAATATTTTAACATGTTTTTATTATTTTTAAAAAAATATTTTAATTTTTAATATATATTTATTTTGATTATTTTAAGAATAAGGTTTACAGAATGATAAAACAAGCAGTTTTTATCAAAAGTATTACACAAATTAAAGACAATTTTTCTTTAATTAAATATCCAGAAATAATTTTAATTGGTAAAAGTAATGTTGGTAAAAGTTCTTTTATTAATAATTTAACTAATCGAAAAAAATTAGCTAGAGTTTCTAAAAATCCTGGAAAAACTATAACTTTAAATTATTATCTATTAAATAATTCTTTTTATTTAATAGATACTCCCGGTTATGGTTATTCTAGAATAAGTAAAAAAATCAAAAAAAATTTTTTAATAATTATTTTTGATTTGTTAAAAAATAATTTAAATTGTCGAAAAATTTTATATTTAATCGACTTTAAAGTGGGCCTAACTACTAATGATATTAATATTTGTAGTTTATTAATACAAAATGATTTAAAAGTTGTTTTAGTTTTTACCAAAAAAGATAAAATTAGTAAAACAAAAATTAAACAACAATTAATAAAAATTAAAAATAATTTAGATATTTTAAATATTACTTATGATAATTTTTTTTTAATTTCTAATAAAAATAAAGAGGGTATTTTTGAAATAACAAATTTTATTTTAAAAAATATTAAATAATTTAATTTTTTTTAAAAATAATAAATTTGATAAATTTAATATAATATAATATATTTATACATTTTTTTTAATTTTTTTATAATATATATTTATAAATATATTACAAATAATAATTTATTAAAATTTTTACTATTATTTATATTGATAATTAAAATTATTTTTTTTAAATATACAAAAAGAAA
>NZ_JBKIOZ010000004.1:0-30489 GCF_046600495.1 Candidatus Phytoplasma pyri
TTAACAAATAGAAAATTAAAAATTTGCCTATGTAGCTCAGTTGGTAGAGCATCTGACTGTTAATCAGAGGGTCCTAGGTTCGAGCCCTAGCATAGGCGCCATATTTTTATATAATTAATAAATTTTTAATTAAGATTTTTAAATATTTTTTATTTTCAAAAATAATTCCAAATATTTTACATAAAATTAATTATTATTAAGAAAGGATTCTGAATATGGATTTAAATACTCAAAATAATAATAAAAAAGTTTTTGAAATTATTTTTGAAAATAACGTTTTAAGAGTTGAAACTGGCGAAATATCAAGACAAGCTAATGGTTCTGTAATGCTATTTTATAAAGATACTGTTATTTTAAGTGTTTCTGTTTGCGGAGAGAGAAAAAAATTTTTAAATTTTTTACCTTTAACTGTTAATTATCAAGAAAAATTATATGCTGCTGGTAAAATTCCTGGAGGTTTTTTAAGAAGAGAAGGAAAACCTTCTGATCAAGAAATTCTTTGTTCTCGTTTAATTGATCGTTCAATAAGACCTTTATTTTCTAAAAATTTTAAAAATGAAGTTCAGTTGATAAATATGGTTTTAAGTAGTGATCCGGATGGTAACAACGAAAATATTGCTTTATTTGGTAGTTCTTTAGCTTTATTAATTTCTGATATTCCTTTTTTTGAACCAGTTTCTAGTGTTTGTATTGGTAAGATTGGTGATAATTTAATTGTTAATCCTACAACATCTCAAAGAGAAAATTCTTCATTTTTTTTAATTTTATCAGGAACTAAAGATAGTTTAAATATGGTTGAAATGAGTTCTAAAGAAATTAGTGAAAATAATTTTTTAGAATCTATTAAATTTGGTCACGAAATTATCAAAAAACTTTGTTTATTTCAAACAGAAATTGCTAATAAAATCGGTAAAAAGAAAATGGAATTACCATTATATAGTTTTAATAAGTTATTAAAAACTGAAATTAAAGATCAATATTTTTCTAAAATAGAAATGATTTTAAAAAATAAAATCAATACTAATAATGTAAAAAAATCTGATATTTTAAAAAAATTAAAAGAAGATGTATTAGAAAATTATAAAGAAAAATTTTTAACTAATAAAAAAGATAATTTAAATTTATTAGATTTAGAAAATCAAAAATTATATTTAAATGAGGTTGAGATTATATTTGATTTTTTAGTTAGAAATATCATTAGAGAAACAATTTTGAAAGAAAATATTAGACCCGATGGAAGAAATTCTTCAGAAATTCGATCAATTACATCTCGTATTGATATTTTACCTAGAACTCATGGCTCAGCTTTATTTACTCGTGGTGGAACTCAAAGTTTAGCTATTGTTACTTTAGGAACTTTAAGAGAAAGTAAAATTATTGATGATTTATCAGATGAAGTTGATAAACGTTTTATGATTCATTATAATTTTCCTGCTTTTGCTGTTGGTTCAGTGGGTAGATATTTAGCTCCTAGTAGAAGAGAAATAGGACATGGTATGTTAGCAGAAAAAGCTTTAGAATGTGTTTTACCATCTGAAAATCATTTTCCTTATTCTATTCGTGTAGTTTCAGAAATTTTAGATTCAAATGGTTCATCTTCGCAAGCTAGTGTTTGTTCTTCTTCTATGGCCTTAATGTCTGCTGGAGTACCTTTAAAATCTTTAGTAGCTGGTATAGCTATGGGTTTGATTGTTGATAATATTGATAAAATAAAAAATTATACTATTTTAAGTGATATTGAAGGATTAGAAGATTATCAAGGTGATATAGATTTTAAAATTGCTGGTACTAAATTAGGTATTACAGCTTTACAATTAGATATTAAAATTAAAGGAATAACGTTAGAAATTTTTGAAAAAGTTTTAAAACAAGCAAAAAAAGATAGAATAAAGATTTTAAATGAAATGGAAAAAGTAATTAATAAGTCTCGAAATGAAGTTTCTAAATATGCTCCTAAAGTTAAAATGATTTTAATTAATCCAGAAAAAATACGTGATATTATTGGTAGCGGCGGTAAAATAATTAATCAAATTATTGAAAAACATGATAATGTTAAAATTGATATTATGCAAGATGGAAAAATTTATATTATGCATCAAAATATGGAAATTGTTGATTTAACAATTACTTATATAAAAAATTTTTTAAAAAAAATTAAAGTAGAAACTGTATATGAAGTTAAAATTTTACGTTTTGTTAGAGATAAAATGGATAAAACATTTGGAGCAATAGCAGAAATTTTTCCTGGTGTTGAAGGTTTTATTCATATTAGTAAATTAGAAAATTATAAAGTTGATAAAGTTGAAGATGTTTTGAAGATAGGTCAAGTTATTTTAGCGAAATGTATTAAAATTAATGAACGTGGCCAAATAGATTTATCTAAAAAAGATGTTTAAATAAAAAATATATAAATATTTAAAAATTTGTTAAAATTAAAATAGTTACCAAATTAATAGAAGGCGATCGAGGGTTAAAATTAATTTAAAAATAATTTTAATTTTAGGAAAGTCCATGTTAGCACATGTTTAAAGGAAGACATGTAGTGTTTGTGTCTAAGGAAAAAATAACTTAGAGTACCTTAAATTTATTATAGGTAACGGCTTTTTCAATTCTAAGGGCTATGAATAAAAATAATAGTTTACGAAAAGAAAAAATAAAGTGCCACAGAGACGAGATAATTATAAATAATTATGTGAAACGCGGTAAACCCCTCAAGCTAACAACCCAAAATTATGGTAGGGGCATATGAGAATTAATAGTTCCTTTTGAAAAAATAAATTTAATTCTTATACTATTTTTTTTAAAAAATAGAGATAAATGATCGCACTTGTTAAAAAACAGGAACAGAACATGGCTTATGCATATTATTTGGTACTTTTTATTATTTTTATATTTTATGATTTCAAAAAATAATATTATAGTTTGGATAAATTATATATGAATTTAAGAAAAGAAGAAAGAAATAAAAAAATTTATTTTTATTTTTATATTATTGGTAAAATTTTATCATTTATAGTAAACTTATTGATTATTATTGCTATAATTATATTTTTATATCAATTTAATAATAATAAATTATCTATTATGAGTGAAAATGAATTATTTTGGGTTGAAAAACATTTAATTAAAAATGAGACAAATACTTTAGAAGATATTCAAGGTTATGAAGATATAAAAATAGAAATGAAAAAATTACTTGAATTTGCCGAAGGAACAAGAGATGAATCAACTATTGAAAGAGGAATTTTACTATATGGACCTCCAGGCACTGGTAAAACATTTTTAGTTAAAGCTTTAGCTGGTTCAGTTCAAAAAAAAGGCATTGCAGATTTTTATTATTTTTCAGCTTCTTCTTTTCAAGAAAAATATGTAGGTGTTGGTGCTTCTAGAATTAGAAGTATTTTTGAAGTAGCTAAAGAAAGATCACAAAAAAATGGTCAAAAAGTTTACTTTATTTTTGTTGATGAAATTGATGCTCTTGGTAGAGATAGAGCTTTGGATGATACTAGTAAAAATGATTCTATTTTAAATGAATTATTAGTTCAATTAGATGGTTTTAATAATAATAATCAAAATGAACCTAAAGCAGTTTTTATTGCATCTACTAATAGAGAAAAATTATTAGATGAAGCTTTAACGCGGTCAGGGCGTTTAGGTAAAAAGATTAAAGTAGATTTACCTGATCAAAAAATGATTAAAGAAATTATTGAATATTTTATTCAAAAAGATGATTTGCTTCAAAAAATTTTTAATAATTTTAAAAATGAAAAAGATTATGAAACAAAAATAAAAGATTTATCTTCTTTTATGTTTAAATTTAAATTTAATCCTGCTCAAATAAATTCATTATTTAAAAATTTCAAATACTTATTATTAAAAGAAAACATAGAAGAAAAAAAATTTGATCAAATAATAGAAAAAATTTATGATTCAATTGATACAGTTATTTTAGGTCCTAAAACTTCTATATCATCATTAGAAAATAATGAAAAAGATAAAAAAATTTTAATTATTCATGAATTGGGTCATGCTTTTTTTGCTTTAATTAATCGTTATAGAGTTCAAAGAATTTCTTTAGAACAAAGAGGATCTGTTCAAGGATACACTATTAATTTTCCTGAAAAAGAAAATATTTTAAAAAATAAAACAGATTTTTTACAAGAAATTAAAATTGCTTTAGGTGGTAGAATTTTTGAAGAAATATTTAATGGTTCGGAAGAGGTTACCTTAGGATCTACTAATGATTTTCAACAAGCTTATCAAATAGCTTATTCTATGGTTACTGATTTAGGAATGTCAATAAATATAGAAGAAAGAGAAAAATTAAAAAACAATATTAAAAAAATTAATCAAGAAATTAATCAAGAAATTAATCAAGAAAAAGAAATAACAAATTTTGAAACTATTGTAGAAAAATTTGAAAAAAATTTAAAATTATATGGTTTACAAGATATTAAAAATATTGTTTTATATAATAAAAATTATGAATTAGCAAATAAATCAAATAAAGATATTCGTTCATCAGTTGAAGAAATTATTCAAATTTGTTATCTTCAAAACATAGTTGATTTTTATAATCGTATTCAAGAACAAACAATACAACAATCAGAAGCACAAAAAAATAAAATTATTGGAATAAAAAAATTATTAAATGATAAAATAAAAAAAGAAATATTGAACATATCGCCTTCTTTAAAAAATTTAAGTGAAAGTAAAATATCAAAAATTTTATTTAATACGGAATTATTTAAAAAAATTTAACATTAAAATAAAATAATATTGTTTTAAATCTTTAGATGATCAAAAATAAAATTAACCTTTTTTTATATTTTAAAAAATTTTTTTAAAAAAGACATTATAAAAACCTATAATATTTTAAAAATTATGGTAAAATTTATTGAGAAATGTTTTGAATTATTTTTATAATTTTAAAAAATATATTAATAGTTTAAATTTTTATTTGTTTTATTTAAGAGGTATTTTATGGTAAAAAAAAATATTTTGATTTGTAGTATTTGTTTAAATCGTAATTATAACACAAAAACCAATAGTATTTATGTTTCAAAACGTTTAATTCTAAAAAAATATTGTTCTAATTGCAATCGACATACTTTACATAAAGAAAATCAGTAGTAATTAAAAATAAAGAGAAAGGAAATATTATGTTTGTATGATATATAAAAAAAATGAAGAACAACAAAAAAATCAATTATTAGAAGTTATTGCAAACAAATATGACTGGAAAAATATTTTATTATTTTATGTTTCTTTTATTTTTATTGGTGTACTTTTAGATCAGAAAATTTATGAAAAAAATAAATTATTAGCTTATTTTTTATTCGGGTTTTCTTTTTTTAATTTTTTATTAGGAATTTATCCTTTTTTTAAGAGTTCTTTATTAAAAATAAAATATATTAGTTGGCCTTCTTTAAAAGATATTTTTTTTAATATTTTTTGTGTAATTTTATTTACTTTAATATTGATTTCTACGGTTTATTTATTTGATCAATTTATTCACTATATTTTAAAATATTTATTAACCTATAGGAAATAAACAATGATAAATTTAAAGAAAACGTTAGAAAAAGAAAAAGATAAAAATATTGAACAAGAAGCTAAATGGTATATTTTACAAACTTATTCTGGTTGTGAAAATTCTGTAAAAAATAATTTATTACAAGTAGCTGATAGTATGAATATGTTAGATTTAATTATTGAAGTTGTATCTCCTAAAGAAGTTTATACTGAAGTTAAAAATGATGGTAAAAAAAAAAAAAAAGAAAGACAGATTTATTCTGGTTATATTTTTATTAAAATGATTATGACTCAACGTTCTTTTTATTTAGTGAAAAATATTCCTAGAGTTAATGGTTTTTTAGGTTCTTTAAATAATCATACACAACCTGTTCCTTTAAGTGAAAAAGAAATAAAACCAATTTTAATGAGAATAGGTATGATTTCTAAAAGTGATTTTAATTATTTAAATGGTAAAAATGTAGAAATAATTTCTGGTTCTTTCTCGGGTCAAGTATGTAAAGTTTTACAAGTGGATAGTCAACAAGAAAAAGTGACTGTTGAAATTGATTTATTTGGACGTTCAACACCAATAGAAATTTATTTTTCTCAATTTAAAGAAATTAATTAAAATTTAATTAATATTTTTTTGATTAAAAACAAAATAATAAAAATTTTTATTAATAAAAAAAGGATGATATATATTATGGCTAAACAAGTTGTTAAAAAAATAAAACTGCAAATTTTAGCTGGAAAAGCTAATCCAGCTCCACCTGTAGGACCTGCTTTAGGTCAAGCTCAAGTTAATATTCCTTCTTTTTGTTCACAATTTAATGAAGCAACAAAAGATAAAATGGATTATTTGGTTACTGCAGTTATTTCTGTTTATAATGACAGAAGTTTTACTTTTATTGTAAAAACACCTACTGCAAGTAGTCTTTTAAAAAAATCTGCTAATATTAAATTAGGCTCTGCTAATTCAAATAAAAATAAAGTAGCAACTATTAAATTTGATAAAATTAAAGAAATAGCTACTTTAAAAATGCCAGATTTAAATGCTTATTCTTTAGAAAGTGCTTGTAAAATTATTGAAGGTACTGCTCGTAATATGGGAATTGTAGTTGAAGATTAATTAAGATATACAATAATGTATTTGATTTGTTTTATTTAAGAAAGGAATTGTATTAATGAAAAAAAGAGGAAAAAAATATTTATCAATTAAAACAATGGTTGATAAAAATAAATTATATTCTCTTCAAGAAGCTATTGAATTAATTAAACAAATTAGTACAGTTAAATTTAATGCTTCGGTTGATTGCTCTTTTAGGTTAAACATAAATCCTAATAAAGCTGATCAAAATATTAGAGGAGTTGTAGTTTTACCTCATGGAACTGGCAAAGTTTTAAAAGTAGCTGTTATTGCTAAAAGTAACGAAGATCAAGAAGCAGCTAAAAAAGCAGGAGCAGACTATGTTGGAGAAAAAGAAATAATCGATAAAATTTCTAAAAACTGGTTTGATTTTGATGTTTTAGTATCCACTCCAGAAATGATGCCACAATTATCCAAGTTAGGTCGTATTTTAGGTCCTAAAGGTTTAATGCCTAATCCTAAAACAGAAACTGTAACTAATGATGTTTTTAAAGCTGTTAAAGATATTAAAAATGGTAAAGTTGAATATCGTACAGATAAAACTGGTAATATCAACTTAATGATTGGCAAAATTTCTTTTTCTGAAAAACAAATTTTAGAAAATTTTAAAACTTTGTATGAAAATTTAATGTTTGCTAAACAAAATATAAAAAATTTACATATTAAAAATATTAGTATTTCAAGCACTATGTCACCTGGAGTTAGAATTAATCCAAATTTTGCTAATAAATAAAATTTATTACAAAATAAATAATGTATCAAAGAAAATAGTAATTTTAATAAATTTAATATTTCCTATTAAGGTAGATATTATTTAAAGTTTTATTTTTCTTATTTTCCTTTGTTGAAATATAATATTTTTTATTTAAAAAAATTGTAAAAAATATAAGGAGAAAGAACTTGAAATTAATTATTGCAGATAAAATAAAAGCTGTAGAACAATTGACTTATAAATTAAATCAAGCTAAAACTGTTATTGTTTTTGAATATACAGGACTACCTGTTAGTTTTTTTACAGAATTACGTTCTGAATTAAGAAGATTTGATTGTGAAATGAAAATATATACTAATAATGTTATGAAAAGAGCTGCTAAAGCTGCTAATTATAGTGATTTAATTTCTTGTTTTAAAGGTAATAAGGCTTTGGTTTATAGTTTAACAGATTTAATAAGTCCTGCTAAAATTATTTATGAATTTTCTAAGAAAAATTCTATGATTAAAATTATTTCTGGAATAATTGAAAATAAAGTAGCATCGTTTGATGAAATTAATTCTTTAGCTTCTTTACCTTCAAAAGAAATATTGTTAAATATGTTAGCTTCTGGTATGATGACACCATTAATTCAGTTATCAGCTTTTCTTTGCATGTTATCAAAAATAAAAAAATAGGAGAAATAAAAAAAAATGGCTAAATTAACAAAAAAAAATTTTATTGATTCTTTAAATGAAATGTCTTTATTAGAGGTTAAAGAATTAGTTGATGGTTTAAAAGAAGAATTTGGAATAGATCCAAATACTCTATTTGTACCTGGTTCAAATCAAGATAATAAAAAAACTCAAGTAGAAGAAAAGACAGAATTTTCAGTAATAGTTAAAGATTTTGGTGATAAAAGTAATAAAATTCCAATTATTAAATTATTAAAAGAAATTACCGGTTTGGGTTTATATGATATACAAAAATTATTAAATGATTCTGATGCTAAAATTCAAGAAAAAATTTCTAAAGAAAAAGCAGAAGAGATTAAAAATAAATTAGAGTTAATTGGAGCTGTTGTAGAAATTCAATAATTTTTTAGTTTTCGATATTTACTTTATTTTATAATATTTAAAATTTTATTTTATCTTTATTTAACCTTTTTATAAGGTTTAATTAAACATAAAACAAAATTTTTATTTTTTTAGATGATAAAAAAATTATCTGATTTATTTGTTTTAATAATAATTTAATAATTTATAGGAGTTTTTATATATGGAATATCGTAATATTAAATACGGCACGAAAACTGAACGTCGTAATTATTCAAAAATGAATTACGATATTGAATTACCAAATTTAATTGAAATTCAAACTAAATCTTTTGAATTATTTTTAAAAGAAGGTATTAAAAAAATATTGAAAGATATTTCCCCAATTGAAAGCAATAATGGTGATTTAAAATTATATTTTGATGATTTTTATTTAGAAAAACCTAAATATAACATTGAAGATGCAAAAAATAGAGATATTACTTATTATTCTCAATTATTTTCTAAAGCTAGATTAGAAAATGTTTTAACTAAAGAAACTAAAGAAAGTAATATTTTAATTACAGAATTGCCATTAATAACCCCCTCTGGTACTTTTATTATTAACGGAACTGAAAGAGTAGTAATTTCACAAATTGTTCGTTCTTCAGGTATTTATTTTACTAAAAAATTTGATTCTAAATTACGTTATTTAGCTCAATTAATTCCAACTCGTGGTGCTTGGATTGAATACGAACAAAGCAATAAAGATTTTTTATATGCTAAACTAGATCGTTCGAAAAAAATTCCTTTAAATAAATTTATTTGTTGTTTAGGTTTTGATACTAAAGAAAAAATTGAGTCTATTTTTGGATATAATAAATTTTTAGATTTATCTTTAAAAAAAGATCAAATTTTAAATATTAATGAAGCTATTATAGAATTATATTCTAAATTACATAGAGGTGAAAAAGTACCTGTTGATGTAGCAAGAGAATTTATTTTTTCTAAATTATTTTATTCTAAAAAATATGATTTATTATCTGTAGGAAGATATAAATTTAATCAAAAATTAGATGTTTTATTACGTGTTAAAAATACTTATTTAGCTAAAGATTTAATAGATCCAGAAACTAATGAAATATTTTTATCAAAAAACACTTTTTTAAATGAAGAAATAATTGAAAAATTAAAAAATAAACGTAATTATTTTACTTTTGAATTGGTTAATGCCGAAAATAATTTAGAAAATGAAATCAATGAAGAAATATTAACTTATGCTAAGTATAATAAAGATCAAACTTTTGAATTATATATGAAAGATAATATTATTAATTTAAAAACAGGAGAAATTTTAGTTGAAAAAGATACTTTAATAACTGAACAAGTTATTAATATTATTAGAAAAAACGAACAATTTATTCACGATAAAGTATCAAAATATTTTTTATGTAATATTATATATTTATATCAAAAACATAAAGAACGTAAAGGCGTTTTTAATGAAGTTTTAGAAGTTTATATTTTAGATAATTTAGGAAATCCTAAACCAACTATTAAAGTTATTGGTAATATACAGTCAGAAACAAAAAAACAACATATTACTGTTTCTGATATTATCGCAAGTATTAGTTATTATTTAAATCTTTATGAAGAAATAGGCAAAACGGATGATATTGATCATTTAGGTAATCGACGTTTACGTTTAATCGGAGAACTTTTAACTAATCAATTTCGATTAGGTTTAATTATTTCTGAAAAAAATATTAAAGATAAAATGTCTATTAGTAAATTTAATAATATTACCGTTAATAGTTTAGTTAATTTTACTTCCCTTTCGGCTATTATTAAAACTTTTTTTAATAGTTCTCGTTTATCTCATTTTATGGATCAAATAAATCCTTTAGCTGAATTAACTCAAAAGAGAAGGGTTTCAGCTTTAGGTACGGGTGGTATTGATCGTGATCGAGCAGGAATTGAAATTAGAGATATTAATAATTCTCATTATGCTAAATTATGTCCAATTGAAACTCCTGAAGGACCTTCTATTGGCTTGATTGCTTCTTTATCTACTTATGCTCAAGTGGATAAGTATTGTTTTATTCAAACTCCTTATTTAAAGGTAATAAAAAATGAACAAGGCAAACCTAAAGTTTCCGATCATATTGATTATTTAACTGCCGATCAAGAAGAAAAAGAGGTAATTGCTTCAGTTACTTATTTAAATTCTGATAATACTTTTAAAGAAAAAAAAATTATTGCCAGAAAAAATGGTGAAACAGGTTTACATGAAATAGATAAGATAACTTATATTGATGTTTCACCTAAACAAATTGTTTCTGTAGCTACTTCTTCTATTCCATTTTTAGAGCATAATGATGCTTCTCGTGCTTTAATGGGAGCTAATATGCAAAGACAAGCAGTGCCGCTTTTAATTCCTGAATCACCTATTGTAGGTACTGGCATTGAACATAGAATTGCTAAAGATTCTGGATGTTTAATATTGGCTAAATATAGCGGTTATGTAACTTATGCTGATGCTCAAAAAATTGTAATTATAGAAAAACCTAAAAAAACTATTAAAATTAATGATGAAATAATTTATAAAAATGAAGAAGAATTTAATTATGAAAAGGCTAAAATTTTATATAAAAAAAATGTTTTTAGTTGTCAAACTGAATATAAATTAATTAATTTTGCTAAATCTAATCAAGATACTTTAATTTTACAAAAACCCTTGGTTTTAGCTGGTGATTTTGTAAATAAAAATGATATTATTACTGATGGCCCAGCTACTTATAAAGAAGAATTAGCTTTGGGTAGAAATGTTACAGTAGCTTTTATGACTTGGGAAGGTTATAATTATGAAGATGCTATTATTTTATCTCAAGATTTGGTAATAAATGATGTTTATACTTCGGTTCATATTGATAAATATGAAATTCAAACAAGAGAATTAAAAAAAGGTGCTGGTATAGAACAAATTACTAGAGAAGTTCCTAATGTAAGTGCTGAAGCAATCAAAAATTTAGATGAAAGAGGAATTATTATTCCTGGTTCAGAAGTTAAAGAAGGAGATATTTTGGTTGGTAAGATTACTTCACAAGGTATGGTAGAACAAACAGCATATGAAAGATTAATTAATGTTATTATTGGTGAAAAATCTAGAGAACATAAAGATTCTTCTTTAAGAGTTCCTTGTGGTGAAGGTGGTATTGTTCAAAGTGTTAAATATTTTTCTAAAGAAAACAATGATATTTTACCTCCCGAAGTGAACGAAAATATTCGTGTTTATATTGCTAAAAAAAGAAAAATTAAAGAAGGCGACAAAATGGCAGGTAGACACGGTAATAAAGGAGTAATTTCTTTAATATTACCTAAGGAAGATTTACCTTATATGGAAGATGGTACTACTATAGATATTATTTTAAATCCTTTAGGTGTTCCAAGTAGAATGAACATTGGTCAAATTTTAGAAATTCATTTAGGAATTGCTGCTAAAAAACTTAATATTAAAGTTGCTACTCCAGTTTTTGATGGTGTTAATAATGATGATTTAAGAAAAATTATTAAAGAAGCAAATTTATCATTAGACGGTAAAATGACTTTATATGATGGTCGAACAGGAGAACCATTTGATAGTCCTATTTCTGTTGGGGTTATGTACATGATTAAATTATCACATATGGTTGAAGATAAATTACATTCTAGAAATATAGGACCCTATACACTTATGGCTCAACAGCCTATGGGTGGTAGAAATCAAAATGGTGGTCAAAGGTTTGGCGAAATGGAAGTTTGGTCACTTTATGCTTATGGAGCTGCTAATTCCTTACAAGAAATTTTAACTATTAAAAGTGATGATATTATTGGACGTCAAAAAACTTATAGTGCTATTACAAATGGATTACCACTTCCTAAACCTTCGATTCCAGAAAGTTTTAGGGTTTTTGCTAAAGAACTTCAAGCTTTAGGTTTATATGTTGAATTAATTAATTCTAAAACGAAAGAAAATGAAATATTAAAATCTTTAGTTGAAAACCAAAAGAAGGGTTCTAGTAATAATATATAATTATGTTAAAAAAAATAAAAATAAAAAATATTAATATTTCTGAGCGAATTATTAATAAATTAAAACTTTTAGGAATTAATTATTTAGAAGAATTTAATATTTTTAATTTAAATGATTTAAAAAATTTATTAAAAGAAGATTTTTCTAGTATTATACCAATATTAAAACAATATTCTTTACCTTCTGATTTTAAAAATTTACATTTAGAACAATTAGTTATAGAAAAACTTTATGATAATGGTATTACAGATTTTAGTTCTTTAATTTTAACTTCTAAAGAGGTTTTAGGTAAAATATTTTATAATGATTTAGATGCAATAGAAAATCTAAATAATTTATTTATTTTATATGGAATTGATACTATTAAATTTTCTTCACAATCTGATTTATTATCTAATTCTAAAAAAAATAATTCTAATAGAAATTATAAGCATTTTAAAATTCGTTTATCTTCTAGTGATGAAATTAGACAGTGGTCTTATGGCGAAATTGTTAATTATGAAACTATTAATTATCGTACTTCAAAACCGGAAATTGGTGGTCTTTTTTGTCAAAAAATTTTTGGTCCAGTAAAAGATTTTCAATGTATTTGCGCTAAAAAACAAATTGTTAACAAAGGGCAAATTTGTTCAAGATGTAATGTAGAATTCACTGAATCAAAAGTTAGAAGAGAAAGAATGGCACATATTGAATTAGCCACACCTGTAGTACATACTTGGTATTTTAACAATTCACCTAGTCGTTTATCTATTTTATTAGGTATTAAAGCAAAAGAAATTGAAGAAATAGTTTACTATATGTCTTATGTTGTAATTGAACCCGGAAAATCTTCATTAAATAAAAAACAAATTATTTCTGAGATGGAGTACAATAATTATTCTGAATATTTTAGTAATAGTTTCGTTGCTTTAACTGGAGCAATTGCAATTAAAACAATGTTACAAGCTTTAGATTTAGAAAAAAATATAAAAATTTTACGTAGAAATCTTAAAATAGTTCCTAAACCTAAAAGAAACGCTATTATCAAAAGGTTAAAAATTTTTGAAGATTTTAATAAATCAGAAAATAAACCAGAGTGGATGGTTATGGATGTTATTCCTGTACTTCCTTGTGGTTTAAGACAAATGGTTCCTTTAGACGGTGGTCGTTTTGCTACTACTGATTCAAATGACTTATATAGAAGAATTTTAAATCGTAATAGTCGTTTAAAAAAGCAATTGCAACAAAAAGCGCCTAAATTAATTATTAAAAATGAAAAAAGAATGTTGCAAGAGGCTGTAGATGCTTTGTTTGATAATACTAAGCCTAATAAAAAAAATTATTCTAATATTAATAGAAATAAAACTTTAAAACCTTTATCAGAAACATTAAGAGGTAAAACTGGTCGTTTTCGTCAAAATCTTTTAGGTAAAAGAGTTGATTATTCTGGACGTTCAGTAATTATAGTTGATCCTCATTTAAAGATGCATCAATGTGGTATTCCAAGACAAATGGCAGTAATTTTATTTAAACCTTTTGTTTTAAGAAAATTACAACAACAAGGTATTGATAAAACTAACATTGTTCATATTTATGATAGAATGGATGAACAGGTATGGAAAGCTTTAGAAGAAGTAGTAAAAGAACATCCAGTACTATTAAATAGAGCTCCAACTTTACATCGTTTAGGAATACAAGCTTTTGAACCAAAATTAATTGATGGTAAAGCAATTCGTTTACATCCTTTAGTAACACCAGCATTTAATGCTGATTTTGATGGTGATCAAATGGCAGTATATTTACCTCTTTCTCTAGAAGCACAAGCAGAAGCTCGTTTATTAATGTTGATGTCTAATAATATTTTAGACCCTAAAAATGGTAGTCCAGTTGTAACTCCATCGCAAGATATGGTTTTAGGTAATTATTATTTAACTATTGAAGAAAAAAAAAGCCGTATTTTAGAAGGTGGTTTTAATATTGAACAAAAAAATAAAGAACATCAACATAAACATCGTAATGAAGGCAAATTTTTTAATAATTTACAAGAAGCTGAAATTGCTTTTGAAAAAAAAGAAATTGCTTTACATACAAGAATAATTGTAAAACCTAGCGGTATTAATTCTAATTTTACGGATGAACAAAAAGAAAAATATTTAGTTACTACTTTAGGAAAAATGATTTTTAATAATATTTTACCTTCAAATTTCCCTTATATTAATGAACCTACTAATTATAATTTAGAAATTCAAACTCCTGATTGTTATTTTATTAATAGAGGCGTTGAACCGAAAAAAGTTTTAAATGATATTCCGATTCCAAGTCCTTTTAAAAAGAAATTTTTATCTATGGTAATTAATATATTTTTTAAAAAGATGCCCATTATTGAAACTTCTAAAATGTTAGATGATATTAAATCTTTAGGTTTTAAATATTCTACATTAGCAGGTATTACCATTTCTTTTGAAGATATAAATATTTATTCAAAAAAGAAAGAATTATTAGAAAAAAAAGAAGAAAATATTATTAAAATTGAAGAATGGTATGAAAATGGTCTTTTAACTAGTTATGAACGTAAAAATTTAGTTATTAAAGAATGGAAAGAAGTTCGAGATCAGATTCAAGAAGGTTTAATGGATGATTTAAAACAAGATAATCATGTTTTTATGATGAGTGATAGTGGAGCACGTGGAAGCATTTCTAATTTTACTCAATTAATGGGTATGAGAGGTTTAATGAATAATCCTAAAGGCGAAATTATTGAAGTTCCAGTAAAGACTTCTTTTATAGAAGGATTAACTGTATCAGAATTTTTTATTTCTACTCATGGAGCTCGTAAAGGTTCAACTGATACTGCTTTAAAAACAGCTGAATCTGGATATTTAACTCGTCGTTTGGTGGATGTCGCTCAAGATATTATTATAATTAAAGATGATTGTGGAAGTGAGTTAGGTTTTGAAGTTGAAGCTATTAAAAATGATGGTAAGGAAATTATATCTTTGCACGATCGTATATTAGGTCGCTTTTTAAGTAAAGATATTTTACATCCTCAAAGTAAAAAAATTATTTTTTATAGAAATCAATTGGTTAATGAAGATATTTGTAATAAAATTATTAATTTAGGAATTAATAAAGTAGAAATCAGAAGTATTTTAAATTGTAATTGTCCACGTGGAGTTTGTATTAAAGATTATGGTATAAATTTAGCTACTAATAAAATAGTAGAAATAGGTGAAGCAGTAGGTGTTATTGCTGCTCAATCTATTGGTGAACCCGGTACACAATTAACTATGAGAACTTTTCATACCGGCGGTGTTGCTTCGGTTTCTGATATTACTCAAGGTTTACCAAGAATTCAAGAATTATTTGAAGTAAGAAAACCTAAAGGTAAAGCTATTATTAGTGAATTAAAAGGTAAAGTTAAAAATATTGAAAAAATAAGAACTTCAAATCCCGAAATCGTAATTTTATCTGATGATGAAGAACAAGAAGTACGTTATATTTTGGATATTAATTCTGAAATTTTAGTTCATAAAGGTATGAAAATAAAATCTGGTCAAAAATTAACTTCTGGTTCTATTGATTTAAAAGAATTATTAAGAGCAACGAATATTGTAGAAACTCAAAAATATATTTTAGAAGAAGTGCAAAGTGTTTATCGAACACAAAATGTGTCTATCAGTGATAAACATATTGAAATTATAATTCATAAAATGTTAACTCATTTATTAATAATTTATGAAGGAGATACTGATTTATTACCAGGTTCGGAAATTAATATTCAAAAATTTAAAAAAACTAACCTCGAAATGTTAAAACAAAATAAATCTTTAGCAGCTGGAAAACCAATATTGTTAGGCATTACAAGTTCTTCTTTAAAAAGTGAATCTTTTTTATCTGCAGCATCTTTTCAAACTGCTACTAAAATTTTAATTGATGCAGCTATTAGAGGCAAAGTTGATCGTTTAGAAGGTTTAAAAGAAAATGTTATTGTAGGTGGTTTAATACCTGCTGGAACTGGTATTTTAGAAGCTTCTAGTTTTGAATATAAATCTTCAAATTCTATAGAAGATAATTAGTAAATATTAAAATTATAATTTTTTTCAAAAATAAAAAAATAATTTAATTTTTAAAATATATTTTATTTTTATATTTTTTAAGATTAAATTATTGACTTTTTTTAATAAATGTTTATAATTATATATAATTATAATGATAAAATTATATATTTCTAAATTTAAAGTTAAAAATATTCAATTTTAGAAAGGAGTAAATTGTGCCTACTATTTCGCAATTAATTAGAAAAAGACGAGTTGATAAAATTGTCAAAACTAAAGCACCATCTTTAAGTTATGGTTTTAATAATTTAAAAAACAAAGTTAAAAAATATAAATCTCCTCAAAAAAGTGGGGTTTGTATTCGAGTAACAACAATGACGCCTAAAAAACCTAATTCTGCTTTACGTAAATACGCTAGAGTTCGTTTAAGTAATGGTACCGAAGTTAATGCTTATATTCCAGGAATTGGTCATACTTTACAAGAACATAGTGTAGTTTTAATACGCGGTGGTCGTGTTAAAGATTTACCTGGTGTACGTTATCATATAATTAGAGGAATATTAGATGCTAAAGGTGTTATTAATCGTAAACAAAGTCGTTCTAAATATGGTTCTAAAAAAAATAAAAATTAAAAATTATTAAAAATTTAAATATAAAAAAAGAAAATAGGTGAATAAACTTAACATGCCACGTAAGAAAAGTATAAATAAACGCGATGTTTTACCTGATGTTTTTTATAATTCTAAGTTAGTTACTAAAACTATTAATACTATTATGAAAGATGGTAAAAAAGAAACTGCTCAAACTATTTTGTATGGAGCTTTTAATAAGGTAAAAGAAATTACTCAACGTGAACCTATTGTTGTTTTTAATGAAGCTTTAAAAAATATTATGCCTGAATTGGAAGTTCGTTCTAGACGTATAGGTGGTCAAAAATATCAAATTCCCTCTGAAGTTCGTCCTGAAAGAAGACAATCTTTAGGTTTAAGATGGTTAGTGCAATTTGCTCAAAAACGTAATGAAAAAACAATGCAACAAAAACTTGCTAAAGAAATTATTGATGCTGCTTCTGGTAATGGTTTAGCAGTAAAAAAAAGAGAAGAAATACATCGTATGGCTGAGGCTAATAAATCTTTTGCGCATTATCGTTGGTAATTTATAAATAAGGAATTAAACTAAGGAGAAAAAAATGCCTCGTAAATTTCCTATGGAAAAAACACGTAATATTGGTATTATGGCTCATATTGATGCAGGAAAAACTACTACAACAGAAAGAATTTTGTTTCATACTGGTAAGATTCATAAAATTGGTGAAACTCACGATGGTGATTCACAAATGGATTGGATGAAACAAGAACAAGAAAGAGGAATCACTATTACTTCTGCTGCAACTACTGCTTTTTGGAAAGAACATAGAATTAATATTATTGATACTCCAGGTCATGTTGATTTTACTGTTGAGGTTTCGAGATCATTAAGAGTTTTAGATGGTGCGGTAACAGTTATAGATGCTAAAGCTGGAGTTGAACCTCAAACAGAAACTGTTTGGCGTCAAGCTACTGAATATAAAGTACCAAGAATTATTTTTGTTAATAAAATGGATAAAATTGGTGCTAGTTTTGATTACGCTGTTAAAACTTTACATCAAAGATTAGGTATTAATGCTGCTCCTATTCAATTACCTATAGGTTCAGAAAATGAATTTAAAGGTATAATCGATTTATTAGAAATGACTGGAGTCGAGTTTTTAGGTACCCCAGATGAAAAATTTAAAACTATTGAAATTCCAGATTATATGCAAAAATTAGCTCAAAGCAAAAGAATAGAATTAATTGAAAAAATGGCTAATTATGATGAAGAATTAATGATGGATTATTTGAATGGTAAAGAAATTACTGTTGAAAAATTAAAAAATGTGATTAGACAAGCTACTTTAAAAGCTGATTTTTTTCCAGTTTTATGTGGTTCAGCTTTTAAAAATAAGGGAGTTAAAAAAATATTAGATGCTATTATTGATTATTTACCTTCTCCTATAGATGTTTCTTCGATAGTGGGTTGTAATTTTGAAAATAAAGAAATTATTAGAAAAACTTCAGACGATGAACCTTTTACTGCTTTAGCTTTTAAAGTTATGACTGATCCTTATGTAGGTAAATTAACTTTTTTTCGTGTTTATGCTGGTACAATAAAAACAGGTTCTTATATTACTAATGCCACTAAACAAGTTAAAGAACGATTAGGACGTTTGTTACAAATGCATGCTAATTCTAGAGAAGAAATTAAGGAAGTATATGCGGGTGATATTGTTGCAGCAGTAGGTTTAAAAAATACTACAACCGGTGATACTTTAACTTCAATAAATAATGATATTATTTTAGAATCTATGAATTTTCCTGAACCAGTAATAGAAATTGCTATTGAGCCAAAAACTAAAGCTGATCAAGATAAAATTGGAATCGCTTTATCTAAATTATCTGAAGAAGATCCTACTTTTAAAATTTATACTAATCGTGAAACTGGTCAAACTATTATAGCAGGTATGGGTGAGTTACATTTAGAAATTATTTTAGATCGTTTAAAAACTGAATTTAAAGTAGAAGCTAATGTAAATCAACCTCAAGTAGCTTATCGTGAAACTTTAACAAAAATTTCTACTATGGAAGGGAAATTTATTCGTCAGTCAGGCGGAAGAGGTCAATACGGACATGTTGTTATTTGTTTTGAACCTAACCCAGATAAAGGTAACGAATTTGTTAATAAAATTGTAGGTGGAGTTATTCCTAAAGAATATATTCCGGCAGTTAAAAAAGGATTAGAAGAATCTTTATCAAATGGTATTTTAGCGGGTTTTCCTTTAATAGATGTTAAGGCAACTTTAATTGATGGTTCATATCATGATGTAGATTCTTCTGAAATAGCTTTTAAAATTGCTGCTTCTATGGCTTTAAAACAAACCAAAAATGAAGGTAATCCTGTTATTTTAGAACCTATTATGGAAGTTGAAATTATTACTCCTAATGATTATATTGGAAATGTAATTGGTGATTTAACTTCTAGAAGGGGAAAATTAGAAAATCAAGATTCTAGGGAAAATACTATTATTATTAAAGCACTAGTTCCTCTTTCTGAAATGTTTGGTTATGCTACTATTTTACGTTCTAATACTCAAGGTAGAGCTAGTTTCATTATGAAATTTTTAAAATATGAAAAGGCACCTAAAAATATTACTGAAGAAATTATTAAAAAACGCAATTGAATTATAAAAATATATTAAAATAAATATGATTATGAATATTAAAAAATAATTTTTAAAAGGAGAATTAAATAAAAATGTCTAGTAAAGTATTTTTAAGAGATAAAGTACATGTTAATGTAGGAACTATTGGTCACGTTGATCATGGAAAAACTACTTTAACTGCTGCTATTACTAAAATTTTATCAACAAAAGGCTTAGCAGAAAATAAATCATATGATCAAATTGATAAAACTAAAGAAGAAAAAGAACGTGGTATAACTATTAATACTACTCATGTTTCTTATGAAACTGAAAAAAGACATTATGCTCACGTTGATTGTCCTGGACACGCTGATTATGTTAAAAATATGATTACAGGTGCTGCCCAAATGGATGCCGGTATTTTAGTTGTTTCTGCTTATCATGGGGTAATGCCACAAACTCGTGAACATGTTTTATTAGCTGGTCAAGTTGGTATATCTAAATTAATAGTATTTTTGAATAAATGTGATTTAGTTAAAGATGAAGAATGGATTAATTTAGTAGAAATGGAAGTTCGTGAGTTATTAAACGAATATAAATTTGATGGTGATAAAACTCCTTTTATTAGAGGTTCAGCTTTAAAAGCTTTAGAAGGTACAGATGTTGAAGGTATAAATAAATTATTAGAAGTTTTAGATCAATATATTGAAGATCCAATTCGTGATGTAGAAAAACCATTTTTAATGCCAGTTGAAGGAGTTCATACTATTACTGGCCGTGGGACTGTTGCTACTGGTCGTGTAGAAAGAGGAAAAATTAAGATTAGTGAAGAAGTTGAGATTATTGGTTTAAAAGAAACTAAAAAAGCTGTTATTACTGGTCTTGAAATGTTTAAAAAAGAATTAGATTTTGCTCAAGCTGGTGATAACGTAGGTATTTTATTACGTGGTATTACTCGTGATCAAATCGAAAGAGGTCAAGTTTTAGCTAAACCAGGTTCTTTAAATGCTTATCATAAATTTTTGTCTCAAGTTTATATTTTAACTCAACAAGAGGGTGGTCGTCATACTGCATTTTTTTCTAATTACAGACCGCAATTTTATTTTCGTACTACAGATATTACTGGTATTATTGAATTAAAAGAAGATGTAAAAATGGTATTACCAGGCGATAGAACAGAAATTATTGTTAAATTAAATCATCCGATTGCTATTGAAGAAGGTACTAAATTTTCTATTCGTGAAGGTGGACGCACAATAGGAGCTGGAACAGTAACTAAAATTATTGAATAAAAAAAACTCTGTTAAAAATAACAGAGTTTTTTTTATTCAATTTTATTTTAATTTATTATTCATGAATAAAATTAATTTTATTGATTTGTTGATTAAGCCATTCAATAATATCCGTATTTACTTGTTGATGATTATTATCATTAAATAAATCGTGCGCTGAATTTTCATATAATTTCATTTTTTTATTTATTGCGTTAACAATTGTAAAAAAATTGGTGCTATTATCATATGGAACGATTGAATCTTTTTGTCCATGTAATACTAAAAATGGCACATTATATTTATCTAAGTTTTCATTTAAATAATTTATCCCCGGAATTATAACATTTTGAATAAAAATAGGGTTTATTTTAAGATTATTTTTGATTAGGTTTAATTTATAATTGTTTTTTAAATCTAAAAAATAAGATTTGAAAATTGTTGTTGGAGTAGCAATATTAATAACACCATTAACATCATTATATTTTAGTATGTAACAATTATTTAAAATTCCACTAATCATATTACCTAATAAAAAATTTGGTAATTGCTGATTATTTTTTAGAAAAATTAATATTTTTTGTAAATCTTTTAATAAAATTTCTAAATTATCATTAGCGATTTTATTATATGCGCTTTTATTATAGCCGCGAATATCATATAAAAAGACATTATATTTATTTTTTTTTAAGGTATTTACTAAATTTTTATATTTTTTCGAATTCGAGGTTATTTCGTTAGTTATAATTACATTCGCTTTTGCATTAGCCACTTTTTTAAATTCATAATGCATAATATCCGCTAAATCATCCGAATAAGCATAAATATTTCGAGTTAAAAAAAATAAATTAAAATTAATTAATAAAATTAAACTAGTAATTAAAAAAAAATTATTATTTACGAAATATTTTGTTTTCAATATTAATTATTCTCCTGTTTATTTAATTATTTATTATTATTTTAATAAAATTTAAAAATAATAATAAATATTTTTTATTTTTTAAAAAAATAACCAGTCGAAGTATTGCATTTTTTTAGAATATTTAAAAAAATAAAATAACTAATTAGGTTTTTTATTTTTTTAAATGATGATTTTTTTAAAATTTTTTTTAAAATAATTTTTAAAAAATCTCTACACTCTCTACACTATATTATACATAATTTTTTGTGAAAAGGTTCCGAATTTTTTTATTTTATTTATATTTGAATTTTAATATTTAAAAATATGATGAATTTCTAATTGCTTTTAATAGTTATTTTTTAAAAATATTTTTTTTATTAATCTTTCTTTATTAATTTTGGTTTTTCATAATACCATTTGCTAATCGGAAAATAATTATGAGAATTAATAGTTTTATTAAAATCGTTTTCTAAAAAAAGGAAAACTCCTAATAATGAAAATAATTTTACATAGTAGCACCAAAAACTAGCAAAATCTTCAAAAATAATATATGTTACACATAATAAAACCATAATAACTAAAATACGAATTAATAATATATAATTAATATTATTATAAATTGGATTTTTATCTATAAAACCAAAAAAAATTAAAATGAAAATAATTATAATTGTAACAAAAAGTATCCAAGAATAAAAAAGAAAAAAATTTTTTAAAAAATAATTTTTTTCTGAAGGTAATTATTTACTATATTTATTTTCTTTTTTATAGTTTGAATATTTACGAATATTTGGAAATGATTGACCAAAATCAATATTATTTAATTTTTTTTCTTTATTAGGAACTTTATAAATAAATGTTGTCCCTCTTGTTGTTTTAAAACCAATATAAGAAAATAAACCTATTAAAATTAAAAACGAAATAAAAAATAAAATAACATATATTATTTTATTCATTTTGTTTTCTATAAAATTAGAATGTTCTCCTTCTATAAAAACAAACAAAAAAATAAAACTTAAAGTAAAAAAAGCCACCATATTTTTAATTAATTGAAAATTTTTCTTTCTTTGTTTCATTATATAATTAATTATTTGTTTGTGTAACATTATATAACCTTCTTTCTTTATGTTTTTTATAATTTATCAATATTTTTTAAAAAATTACCATACAACTTATATATACGCATAAAATAACCTAAAACTCTTCAAAATTTTTTCATTTTGTTAAAATTTTGAATTTTAATATTGAAAAATGGGACAAATTTGAATATTTTAAAAACAAATTTAACATTTTAAATTAAAAGAAAATTAATTATATTAAAAAAAATTTAAAGCGCCAGTGAGCATTTTTTGGGTATCATAATGAAAATTTAACCACAATTAAAATTAAATTTCAAATGTTGATTTTATAAAAAATTAATTTCTAACTATTTTATTAATTAAAAAAATTCTATTTTTGATAATTATTTGGACTTTGATAATTTAGTTTAGTAAAAATTTAATTATTATTATAAAAATATTAAAAAATTATAAATTAATTGTTTATATCTTTATTATAAGTTAAATTTTTTAAATATGGGATTTCATAAAAAATTAACGTTTTAATTAATCCAAAAAAGATTCCATTGAAACATTATTATCGTTATAGACTTAGCTTTAATGCAAAATACTAATTCAAAACCCTCGTTCAATTAATCAATTTTAAAAATTATAAGAACGATAAATAGTTTCTTGATCGAAATGAATAATAAAATTTGGTTTGATTTGGGAAATTTGACTAAAAGTATCATAAATTAATATTTATTGGGGTTTTGGGAAATCTTAAAAGCGACAATTTTGCGATTATAAGAAACGATAATCTTGGATAAATATAAAAATTGATTATCAATAATTTTAAATTTAGTAATATTAGTAAATAATTTCTGCATTGGCTGATCAGTGCAAAAAGTTAGTTAATTTAATTTTAAAATACGAAATAATTTATTATTATTTTTTTAGAAAAATTAATATTTTTTTGTAAATCTTTTAATAAAATTTCTAAATTATCATTAGCTATTTTATTTTTATTCATTGTTTTTTTATTAAAAAAATAATTATAAAATTTAATTATCAATAATCTTATATTTTTTTAAGTATTTTGTTGGTTTTAAATTAATATTTATGTTACATTGTAAATAAAAATATTAGAAGATAATTATTATTATAATATAAAATCAATTAAGAATTTTCTTCAATTATTTTTTAAAATTATCTTAAAAAATAAAATATTAAGGAGTTAATTATTGATGTTTGCATTTTAAAATTAATTTATAAATATTATTTTTTATTTATTTATTTTATTAAAATTATGTTGGGTGATTAATAATAATTATTTAATGGCAATAAAAAATAGTAGTAAAAGAATATTAATGTTAATGATTTAATTTTAAATAACGAAATGTATTAAGTTTTTGAAAAGAATAATTTTAATACAACAAAGATTGACTGAAGATCACTTGAATAAAACAAAAAACAATAATAAAGGACCAAATAGTTTACAACATAAAAATTCATGCAGTAAAAAAATAAAAATAATTAATTCAGTTATTTTTTATATTTTAAAGGTTTAAAAAATTTATTTTTTATAATTTTAAAGTAACATTATAATATATTAAAAATAATAAAAATAAATTTTTAATTGATAATTATTTAAATTATTAATAAAAATAAATATTAATTATAATAATAACAAAATAAATTTTTAAATTTATTTTTTAAAAAAAAGAAAGGTATTTATAAAAATGAATGTTTCTTTTATAACTCAATATACAACATCTATTGATGCTGACAAAGTAATACTTTTACAAGTAGAAAAAGTTGAAAAAACTTTTGGTTTGGATTTAGTTGATCCTAAAAAAATGATAAAAAAAGGTTATTTAGTAGAAAATTTTAAGGGTTCTTGGGGTTCTAAAATTAAATTTTTATATTTAGAAGGTTCTCCTTTTTCTTGTGTTGAAGTTATTGGTTTAGGAACAGAAGAAAACATAAATGATGAAACTTGGCTGAAAGCAGGCGGACTTTGTGTTACTGGAACTAAAAATTATCCTAAAAAAGTAGTTGTTTTTGCTGATGTTTTGGGTATTCATACTTCAACAACACAAATAATGAATTTTGTTCTTGGGGCTTTGTTAAAACAATATTATTTTGATAGTTATCATACTGATAAAAAAAAATTGGAATTAAAAAATGAAAACATTTTTGAACTTATTATAGTTACTAAAAATGCTGAAAATTGTCAAAAAGAATTACAACAAGTACAAGCTATTTGTGAAGGTGTTAATTTAACTAAAAAATTAGTTAATGAACCTGCTAATGTTTTAGGAACAGAAGAATTTGTTGAACAAATTAAAAAATTAGAAAAATTAGGTGTTAGAGTTCAAGTTTTAGATAAAGAAAAATTAAAAAAATTAGAAATGAACGCATTGTTATCGGTAGCTAAAGGCTCTTCTCGTCCACCTTATTTAGTAATTATGGAATGGCATGGAAGCGATAACAAAGAAGAAAAACCTTTAGCTTTTGTTGGTAAAGGAGTAGTTTTTGATTCAGGTGGAATTTCAATTAAACCTTCATTAGGTATGGAAGATATGAAAGCTGATATGGGAGGAGCCGGTACTGTTGTAGGATTAATGCATATTTTAGCTGCTAGAAAAGCTAAAATTAATGTTACTGGCATTGTGGGTTTAGTTGAAAATATGCCAAGTTCTACTGCTCAACGTCCTGGTGATATTGTAACTTCTATGTCTGGAAAAACTATTGAAGTCATTAATACTGATGCTGAAGGCAGAATGGTGTTAGCGGATCTTTTATGGTATTGTAAAATTGAAATTCAACCTAAATTAATAGTCGATTTAGCTACTTTAACTGGCGCTATTAAGATTGCTTTAGGAGAACAACATGCAGGGCTTTTTTCGAATAATAAAGATTTAGCTAAAAAAATAATTAAATCAGGCGAAGCAACATCAGAAAAAGTTTGGCAATTACCTTTAGGATGTGAATATGATAAGTTAATTGATAGTCAATTTGCTGATATGAAAAATTCATCTGGTGGTTATGCTGGCTCGATTACCGCAGCTCAATTTTTAAAACGTTTTGTAGATGAAAAAACTCCTTGGGCTCATATAGATATAGCAGGTGTATGTATGGGTAATAAATTAAATGAATTTAACAATTCTTGGGCTTCGGGATTCGGTGTGCGTCTTTTAAATTATTTAATAAAAAATTATTACGAACAAAAATAATTTAATAAATTACATTAATCTACTTTTTGTTACTACTAAAAATATAAAAATAAGTATTGTTTTAGTATTATTAAAGAAAAAATAAACAAAATTAAATTCAACTTATAAAAAAAGCTAAATTTTTATTAAAAAAAAGATTTAGTTTTTTTGTTATTTAAATTGAAAATATATTAATTATATATCATAAAAATTTACACAAGTAAGAAAAAA
The DNA here is from genome assembly GCF_046600495.1 of Candidatus Phytoplasma pyri. Lineage (NCBI taxonomy): Bacteria > Bacillati > Mycoplasmatota > Mollicutes > Acholeplasmatales > Acholeplasmataceae > Candidatus Phytoplasma > Candidatus Phytoplasma pyri. The sequence goes on from NZ_JBKIOZ010000004.1 coordinate 26,371, forward strand.
TAACTTCTAAAAAATTAATTTATTTAATTAATAAAAATTTGACAAAATATTTTTTTTGTTTATCATATAGTTAAATTTAATAAATAATTTTTCTTTTGGTACTTCTAATGGTCCTATTTTCCAATATTTACAGCGACTTAAAGTTCCTCCTCCTATTTATTAATCAAAACTATAATCACTTTTATAAATTCTTATAAATTAAAACAAGGAACCAAAAAAATGGATAACCTTTAAATTGGAATTATATCATATAATTAAACTATCAAACAGTTAAGAAGGAATTTACTATCTAAATTATATTATTCATTAAATTTTATTTTAATTATTTACATAGTTTTATAAAATATCAAAAATAATTAGAAGTTTTATATTGATTATATGATGTTAAAAAGTAAATTTGCTTTTTTTCAAAAAATTATTTTATTGATTACTATTTGTTTATTATTTGTTTTTGATAATTCAATTTTGGTGCTTAATGATAATGAATTTTTAGAAAGAACTATTAGACAAACAGAAATTATTCACGTCATGTTAGAACCTAATGCTGATGAAAATACAGTTCTAAATTATATTAAAACCTATATTAATCCTAATTTTAATGGTTCTGTCAGCCATATTTCATCGTATAATGCTACTAATCAAGATACTTTTATTAAAATTATCAATTTTTATTTTAAAAAAATATTAATAAATTATAACAAAATATAAAGAAAAGGAGGTTATTATGATGCAACGCAAACAAATAATTAAAGATATAATCGCTTTTTTGATTTTAATTTCTAGTATTCCTTTGTTATGCCTAGCAAAAATATTTTGGTCTTATGGAAAATGAAAAAATACGTGATATTTTATTTTTCATTTTTGGTTTTATTTTCATTTTAATGATGATGGGATTATTTTCTTATATTGGTTTTAAAATACTGCGAGGAACAATGTTTATTTATAAAGATCCTAATAAAGAAAAAAACTTAAATAATATTGATTTTGGTCAATCGTACCCTGCTCATTATGGTCATAGTAAATCACCAATACTAAATATAATACTAAGTTATGATAAATCAATTAGATATGGAGAAGAATTACCTTTGAGAAAAAATTATTTTTTAAGAAAATTTTCTCAATTAACATTGTTGATTATTTTAGTTACAATTATTATGGTGTTTTTACCAATTTTTTATAAATCTATAAATAAAAACCCGATTTATAATAAAATTAATTATATATTAATTTTTTTTCACTTACTATGGGTATATTATTGATGATATATATTATTTTTTGAAGATGTTGTTAGTTATTGGTGTTATTATGTAAAATTATTTCAATTATTAGGAATTTTCCGTTTTTTAGAAAATGATTTTAATAAAACTATTAATTCTCATAATTATTTTCCGATTAGTATATGGTATTACAAAAAATTAAAAGAAAAAAATAAAAAAACAATATCAATAAAAACAAAATTATTAATTTTTATAATTATTATTTCTCTATTAGTGCAAGTTATTAGGAAAAATTAAAAGAAAAAAATAAAAAACCAAAATTAATAAAAAAAGATTAATTAATAAAAAATATTTAAATGACTCTCAAACTGAGAGTCATTTTTTTTAAATAATTTCTAAATAAAATCTATTATCACTAATTTTTAAACTTTAAAAATTTTTTAATAAAATTTTACCTATGTAAATTCTAAGTGTTTTAAAAATTATATTTTTTTTAAATTTTTTAAAAAAATCAATTAATTTGACTTTTATTTTTTTCTGCTTTAATAACGAATAAGAAATTAAATTTAAAAATTCTAGAAATGCAAATAACTTTCTAAAAAAAATAATTAATTTAATTTTAATAAAAATTTGACAAAATATTTTTTTTAGTTATTATTCAATTAAATTTAATAAACGATTTTTTATTTTATTTTTGTGTTTAGCAGTTCCATTTTTGCTAGTTCATTTCAATTATGCAATTTTTTAAACGGTTAACGGAGTTTATTATATTTGATTTATTTGGTTCTCTTAATACAATTATTTTTTTACTATTTATTTTATTTATTTTTAAAATTGTTCTTAGGTTTAAGAAATAATGACCTTATTCGCGATTAGTGTATGACTTTTAAGTTTAGTTGGTGGTATTTTATGGTGCTTATAAGGTTGTAACTAAAAATATCTGGGGGGGGATTATATTAGGATGTTATTAAACACCGGTTAAAGCTTATTTAGAGTCTATATAAGGGCCCTATCTCATGGGTATTATGAATTATCAGTATTTTAACAATGTGGTTTTTTGATAATTATATCAGTTTAGCATTTTAGTGGCTTTATGATATTTTTAAAATTATAATTAAAATTATAATTAAAATTATTATTAAAATTATTATTAAAATAAAAAAATTATCCTTTCAAACTCTTATTAATATTGTTGTTGTCATTTATACTTTTAGCAAAAATATTTTTACCGGTTTATTACAATTTTTTTTATTAATAATTAAAGTTATTTTTTCATGAAAGGAAATAAAATATGTTAAAAGTAAAAGCTCAATCTTTAAGGTTATTATTATTCAGCTTTTTATTAATCATTAGTAGTAATTTAAATATTACTGCGAAAGAATTTAAAATTTTAGATTTAAATATTGATGATTTTAAATTTGAAAATAATGAATTAAGAGAATTACAAGTAAGACCCTCTAAACTTTTTAAATATTTTTCAATAAGAAATTTTAAAATAAATAAAGAGCAAATTCAATTTGATCTTAATTTAAAAAATGAATCGTTTGCCTCTTGTGAAATTATATTAACTAAATATTCTAAAAGATTTTTTAGTAACGTTACTATTTGTGAAGAATTAATGAGATTTTTAAATTTTAAATCAGTTGAATATGATGAAAGGCCAGCAGCTAGTTTAAATAAAATTACTGTATTTGAACATAATGAATTATTAGAATTTTTTAGTGGTGAAAATAAAATAATTATTGATGATAAAGATTTAATTATTCCAGTAACTGAGATAGTTAAACCAGTTACTGAGGAAATAAAAGAAATGCAAGCGGATATTAAAAGTCTTACTCAACAAGTTGAAAATAATACTAAAATAGCTAATGAATCCAATGAACGAGTTAATAAAGTTAGTGAAAAAGTCAAAGAGACTAAAAGTTATTTACAATTGTTTTATGATTTATTCGGTGATTATAAATCATTAGCATCAATGTTATTTGGGATTGTAATATTTTTATTTTTTGTTATGTTTATTTATATGTTTATAAAAAGTTTTTATCAATTATTATAAAAGAGGTTAAAAAAAAATGTTAAAAAATACTATCATAAAAATTAAAAATATCAGCTTAGTTTTTTTAATGTTAATAATTTTATTATTTTCTAATATTCAAAAGGTTAATGCTGTTGTTCCATTGGTTGTAATCGGTGGAGTTGCATCAGGAGCATCAATTGGCAGTGGTGCTAGTGCTGCAATGTGTGCTACTGTGTGGGCTTTAATAGGATTAAGTGGCATTGGATTGACTAAACAATTAATAGAAAGTCCATATATACAAAGTTTATTATCTAGTTCAACTAATGAAAAAGTTAAAGAAAATATTAATGTTAAAACTTTATTAGATATCGATTATGAAAAATTGAAAGGAATAACAGATTCACGAAAAATAGAATTTATAAAACCTTTAAAAAATTTAGAAATTGGAATTGAAATTGGTTTATATCCTAGTATAAAATTTTATTCAAAACACAATGATGGAATTATGATTAAATCAATGTTTGAAATTAGATTATTTAAACAAGATGTTGAATTAAAGGAAAAATGTTATGTTTTAAATTATTTATTGGGAGAGGAAAATTTTTTACATCCTAATCCTATTATTAAACAAATTTATACTAATAATTATCAGCGTACAACATCAGCAGAATATTTAAATATGAATGTTAGAGAACAAATAGCAAGAATGGAAAAAGATGATAAAAGTATAATTTTAGAAAATAAATTTTTGCAAGGCGCAAATGAGAATACATTTAGAACTGAAATGATTAAAGCCCACGGCCAAGAGGCATTTGATGAATTACAAGAATTAATTTATGGTATTCCTCAAATCGGTAGTAAACTGCAGTGACCCACTTTTTTGGT
>NZ_JBKIOZ010000005.1:0-26000 GCF_046600495.1 Candidatus Phytoplasma pyri
TATATTTTTATTCATTTAAAACTCCTTTTCAAATTTATTTTTATATATATTTAATTATTATTTATTTTTTGGTTCTAAATATAAGGTTTAAATCATTTTGTCAGTATATTTTTAATTTGTTTTTACTTTATGATAATATATAATAAAAAATTTGATTCTAATTTTTTATTAAAAAAATACTAAATTGACTAAGTCTCTATAATTTGTTAAATTAATTATTTTCAAAAATATATTCAAAATATTTTTTTTATATTAATGTTTTAAATTTTTAATTTAAATATTAATATAAAATTTTCATTTTTTTATTATAATTTAATAAAAAATTAATATAAGTAATCATATTTTATTTTTATATTTTTTTTAGTAAAAATTTTTATATTTTTCTAAAATTTAATTTTTATTAGTCATTAAAACGTAAAAGAATAAAATTCAATTTAATTAATTTTTTTATAAAATAAAAAAAACAATAAAAAATATGATATATAACATGTATTCTAAATTTTATTTATATATAAAATTATATTATAATTTTTTTTAAAAATTTTGTCAAATTTTTATTATTTTTATAAAATAAAAATACAAAACTAAATATTTTTTAATTAAATTAAAGAAATTTTATGCATTAGATTTTTTTATAAAACCATAACAACAAAAAAATAATATTTTTATTTATGATTAAAATAAAATATAAATTTTATTAATATATTTAATCTATATTTTTACTTTTTTTAAAATTTTTTTCATATTAAAAATTAAATTTATAATTAAGTTCATAATTTTAATTAATTCTTTTTTATATAAAATCTTTTTTTATTTTTTCTTTATTATTTAATATAATATGAAATTAAAATATTAAAATAATTTTTTAAAAAAATATAAAAAATAATAATTAATGTATATAACTTGATAATATATATATAATTTAATCGGACTTAAATAGTAGGTAAATATACTCAAATATATTTATCTGCTATTTTTTTTTATTATTTGTTTATTATTTGGAGGTTTTGGTTTATTTTTATGTTTTTTTTAATAATTTTAATAAAAAAGAGAAAGGTAGGAATTATAAAAAATGGTTACTATAAATTTAAGACAAATAGTATTTTTTATTGGTGTATTTGTTATTGTTATGTTGGGTTATTTATGGGTAGCAAATGACTTAACACCTCAAAAAGTTTTAAAAATTATTTCTAGGGAAGCAAGAACAACCGAAGAAGTTAAAAAAGTTGATACAAAAAAAGACGATAAAGGCGATAAGTAAAATATTTTTTTAGTTGAGAGGTAAAAAAAATTTTATCTCTCAAAAAAATATTAAAAAGGAGTGAGGTGTAATTATGGCAAAATTATTTTTAACTAATAAACAATTAAAATATTTTAAAAATAGTGAAATGATTCAAAAAAAATTTTTAACTCCTAAACAAGTTAAATTTATAAACGAAATTAGTAATCAAAAACAAAAACCAAAAAAACAAAATAAAAAATCAGGTAATTATTCATTAGCTTTAACATTATAATTAAAATTTTTAATTATTTAAAAAAAAGAATGCATTAAGTTCTTTTTTTTAAATAAGCGTTAAATATATTTAAAGGAGTTTAAAATGTTTTTTGATAATAATTTCTCTACTCGGATTTATGACAAACATAGTAAAAAAAAAGTTTATCAATTTTATTTAAAACTAATTGACGACAGTTATTTTAAAATTGGGGTTAATCAGTTAAATAAGTTTTTTACAAAATATTATTTTACTGATTTTGAGAAACGTATCGATTCCATGTATGAATTTGCTGAATATTTAGAAAGGTATCATCAAAATAATAATTATTTTTTAAATATTCAACGCCGTCGCCCTTTAATTGAAACTATTGAGGAAAATTTTCATACATTATTATGTATTATGAGGGAACCGTATAGCTGTGAAAGTTAATAATTTTTCAAGGAGAAAAAAAATAAATGAATATTAAAATTGAAAGTTTTGAAATTAAAGGCATTGATTTTTTATTATGGATTGGGTTTTTGTTTTTGGGTAGTATTCTTACTTATTATTTTTATAAAAAAAATATTATCAATTTAGTGACAAAGAAATTAAAAAAATTGTTTTAGGGATGACTAACGGCAGTATTAATATGAGGGATTATAAATACATTCGTAATATAGTTTATGCAAATGAGAACGCTTTAAATTTACATAAACAGGCTTATTATGTCGGTCATGATGGGGCTGAGCCACAAAGTCCAAGCTATCTTAACGACCAACAACGCAAAGAGTATGCTATTGATTATATTTTAAGTGGTTTAAGAGACCGCGGAATAATTTTAAACTCTAATGAGGAAAAATTAAAAGATATTGAGGCTTTAAAAGATAGTGCTACTTTGGATATTTTAAAAGAGGAATAAAGGAACAATGAAAAATTTTAAAATTAAGTGGTGTCAGGAATCTATTGAGGCGGATGTTAAATATTTAACGCGTTGTTTAGAAAAATTTATTACTAGGGAATATTTATTTAAAATTCAAGTTTCTACTTCAGTTGATGAAATTAAAATAAAAACTTATTTATTAGAACATTTAAATAAATTAGTTATGAATATTTTACAATTAGCTATAACTTACATTGAAAGACATCCCCAAGGGGATATTAATTATAAATTAAAAAGAATTAAAAATGGGGAATTATATTATTTTAAATTACAATATATTAAATTTTTACAAAAAGAATTTAATTATAACTATCATCGTATTAATAATTATTATTTTGATACTTTTGTTGAGCCTATTATTAAATATATTCAAAATGTTATTTTTAGACACCAAATTTTAAATTAAGTATTAAAAAAAATGATAAATTTTGAAATTTATAAGCTTAATTTTAAAATTAAAGCCATCAAAAAAGATTTAGATGTTTTTATTAAGGGTCAAATTTGGCCCCAAGCGGAATTTTTAAAATCCTTAGAACGGTTAAGAAGGTATTTATTATTTGAAATTGGGAGCTTAATGCAATATATTTTAAGAAAAGAATTTTTAACATTTCTTTTAAGCAATCATAAAAAAATATTTGCTGATGTCGAAAATTTAAAATATTTAAGAAAAAAGGAATTACAACGCTTTAAAAAAAATTATTTTTATTTTTTAAAGGTTTTAGGTTATTATTATGAACCTAATCAACAACAATTAAATTTAATTGTTAATTTAGTTATTGAATATATTGAAAAATATTTATATGTTAAATATTCTTTGTTTGAAATTGTTGAATAAGTAAAGTACTTTTTAAATTATTTAAAGAAAACCAAAAGGAAAATAAAAAATGGATAGACAAGATTTTTTTATCAGTAAAGTAACGGAATTGAATGCATTAATTAAACATTTAGAAATATTTGAAAAAATTCAAAAAGATTTTAAAGCGTATTTTGTTGAAAAATTTAGTTCTTTTTTAAATGAAATTGAAATTGAAAAACTTAAAATTATGTATCAAGAAATTAGTGCCAATAAACCACCTATAAAACAACAGTATTATTTAGAAAAATTTAAGCAAAAAGCTTTAAATAAATTTGATAATAAAATCGAACAATATTTTAATAATGTTTTTAATTATCAAAATATTTACGGTTATATGGACGGTTATGTTAATTATCGCGACCAAATTTACCCCAAATATGATAATATTAATGATTTTATTGATGCAAAAATTTTAATGATTAATGATTTTATTAGGGAAAAAATTTATGATGAGGACTTTTTAAATATTGTTAAAATTGATAAAAATCATCGACAAAAAATAAATTAATGTCAACTTTTGAAAACGAAATTGCTTTTATTAAAAGAACCCTTAGAACAATTTATTAATTGTAAAAATATTATTTTTGTTGATTTTTTTAAACCCTATTATAAATTAAAAGATTATTTAATGGTGGAAATTATGGCCTTAGTTCAACAGCTTTTAATTTTAAAAGGTGAAATTATTTATGATTGTCAAGAAAAATATCATTTAGATAATAAAAAAATCTTTTATGAATTACAACGCGTTAAACGCATTGAATTATATTTTTTTCAACAAAAATTTATTAGTTATTTAGCTCAGGAATATAATTATGAATTTACTCCCAAAAATTATTATGAGGATATAATTGTTTATCAAATTATTAATTATATTGAGGACTGTATTTTTAAAAATGCTATTTTAAATTAAAGTAAGGAAAAAAATAAGATGTTTAAACTTTTAGAAATTTTAGTAATTATTATGTTTATTTTAGTTTTAATGTTAAATGTTATTTATGTTATTCAAACTACTAAAAATAACGATTCTTTAACTAGTATCAGCCAAACCCTTAACATTGGCATTTTATTTTTAATTGTGATGTATTTAATTTGTTTAAATTTTAAATTAGATTTTAAAGGACCAAGTGAGCCTAATGATGCCGAACCTCAAACTATTAAAGTTGTTTATGAGGGACTTAAATAAATCGGTTAATTTAGATAATATTTTATTAAAAAAAAGTTTTTAAGGAGAAAAAAAATGACAATTGTATTAACACGAATTATCAAAAATGTTTTAGCGTTTACCGTTTTAATTTTGGTTGGTGGTTCCATTGGTTATTATTTTAATTTTTACCATGTGGAACAAAATTTTAATTTAATTGACTATCTTAATTTTTTATTAAGCATTGTTTTATATGAATTAATTAGGGATAAAATTTTAAATGGTTTTAAACAAATTTGTTAAAATTCCCTCACGCTTATTATTTTTAATAAGCTTTTTTTTATTGTTAATGGTTAATAATAATTTATTAGTTAAAAAAATTTATGCTACTAATAGTCCTTTTCAGGATTATGAATTGTATTTAATGGGATTTCCGGAATATATTCAATATGGAGAAAATCTTATAGGTAAAAAATTTAAAGACGAAAAAGATTTTTATTTTGCAAGAATTAAAGGATTACAGGAAACAATAAAAAATATTAATGATAATAATAATGATAAAAAAATTATTAGTGAAAAACAAAGCATTATTTTTGAATTAAGTGATAAAATTAGTAATTTAAATAATCAAAAAAAACAATTACAAAATACTATTAATGATTTAAATAGTCAAAATATTCAATTACAAAATACTATTAAAGATAAAGATGATAAAATTAATGATTTGAATAGTCAAAAAAATCAATTACAAAATACTATTAGTAATTTAAATTATGAAGTTAGACAATTGAATAATAAAATTAGTGATTTAAATAGTCAAAAAAATCAATTACAAAATACTATTGATAATTTAAATTATGAAATTAGAAAATTACAAAATGCTATTAAAGATAAAGATAAAATTATTAATGATTTAAATAGTCAAAATATTCAATTACAAAATACTATTAATGAATTAAATATTAAATTACAAAACGCTATTAAAGATAAAGAAAAAATTATTAATGAATTAAATAATGCTATTAATGATTTAAATAATATAATTAAAGATAAAGAAAAACATATTGATAATTTAAATAATTTAATTAATAATCAAGCTGATACTATTAATGATTTAAATAATACTATCAATGATTTAAATAGTCAAAATATTCAATTACAAAATACTATTAATGAATTAAATATTAAATTACAAAACGCTATTAAAGATAAAGAAAAAATTATTAATGAATTAAATAATACTATTAATGATTTAAATAATATAATCAAAGATAAAGATAAAAATATTAGTGATTTAAAAGACCAAATTGAATTTATGGAAAGTATTATTAAACTTAAAGATGATGATATTAATAATTTAAATAATAAAATTAATGATTTAAATAATACTATTGGTAATTTAAATAGTCAAAATATTCAATTACAAAATATTATTAAAGATAAAGATGTTATTATTAATGATTTAAATAGTCAAAATATTCAATTACAAAATACTATTAAAGATAAAGATAAAAATATTGATGATTTGAATAATTTAATTAATAATCAAAATAATACTATTAATAATTTAAAAAAATATCAAACTCAATTAACGCAATTAGAAAATTACCAAACTAAATTAAAAAACGGCCCTTTTTATTTTAAAATAATGCATTTTTTTAAACGGTTAACGGAATTTATTATTTTTGATTTACTCGGTTCCTTTTATGCAATCAGTTTTTTATTAATCATTGCCTTTATTCTTAAAATTGTCATTAGGTATAAGCACTAATGGGATTAACAGCCTTAGCTGCATGGGCTTTATTTGCAGTAGGGGCCAAATATGGAATTCAATATATAATAACTAAAAATATCCCTCAGTGGATTTTAGATATTTGTAATCCGATTAAAGAATTTTTAGAGTCTCTTTATGGTCCTATTACTTGGGTGTTATTTATTACTAGTATTTTAACAATGTGGTTTTTTGGTAATTATGTTATTTTAGCGTTTCAGTGGTTTTATGATGTCTTTAAAATTATAATTAAAGTTATTATTAAAATAAAAAAAATTATCATTAAAACCATTATTAATATTATTATTGTTGTTTATGTTTTTGTTAATAATATTTTTATCGGTTTATTTCAATTTTTTTTATGGATAATTAAAGTTATTTTTTTATGAAAGGAAAAAATATGTTTAAAAAAGTTAAAATTAATTATTTAATGTTAATTTTATTAAGTTTTTTATTAATCATTATTAGTAATTTAAATATTAAAGCGAAAGAATTTAATTTTTTAGATTTAGATGCTAAGGATTTTAAAAAAAGAGATAATACTTTTGAAAGTTTACAAGTAAGTGTAATTAAACCTTTAAAATATATTAAAATTAATGAATTTGAAATATGGCCTCTTTATGCATCGGATGATAATGTAAATGAAATTAAAATTAGAATTTTTTTAATTTGGAATGGATATAAAGAAATTAACATTTCAATTTTTAGAGATAAAATTTTTTTTAAAAGTACAATTGGTATTCATGAATTGATTTTAAAAAATGAATTTATTAAATATTTTAATGATAATAAAGTTCAAATTAATAAAGAAATTACTGAATTTGAATATAATGAATTATTAGAAATTTTTAATGGTGAAAATAAAATAATTATTAATGATAAATATTTAAAAAATTCATTAACTGAAACAGTTCAATTAGATACTGAGGAAATAAAAAGTTTTACTCAACAAGTTGAAAATAATACTAAAATAGCTAATGAATCTAATGAACGAGTTAATAAAACTAGTGAAAAAGTTAAAGAGGCTAAAAGTTATTTACAAATGTTTTATGACTTATTTGGTGATTATTAATTATTAGCGGCTACTTTATTTGGGATTGTAATATTTTTATTTTTTGTTATGTTTATTTATATGTTTATAAAAAGATTTTATCAATTATTATAAAAGAGGTTAAAAATGTTAAAAAAAAATATCATTAAAATTAAAAATATTATTTCAACTATTTTAATGTTAATAATTTTAATAGTTTTAAATATTCCAATTAAAGCGATGATGGCCGGTGTTCCTCCTGCTGTACCACCATCAGGAAATGATAAAAATAATTATAATAATACAAGGCATGATTGGTTTGAGGAACGAATAAGACAAGAAAAACAAAAAGAAATTGATGAAATAACTCAAAGAGATATAGAACGTGAAAAGGAAAAATTAAAAGCTCGAACCAAGGAACAAGATGAGGAGGAATTATTACCATTACCAAAAAATAATAATGATATTGATAATCAAAAAAATATTAAAGTTATTGCTGATGTGGATAAAGATGTTATTCAAAAGGTTCCTAATAAATCGGATTTAACACCACTTAAAAAGGAAATTGAGACTTATATCGGTTTAGGTAAAGGTTTTTTTAATTGGCCTCAATTATTTAATTTATTAATGTGTTTAAATTTGTTGTTAGATTTTTTCTTATTTATCTATTATTATTTTAAAAAGTTTAGTGTAATATTATAATTTTTTTTAAAAAAAGAAAAGTTTAAAAAAATCAACTTTTATTTTTTTTTAAGGTTTCTTTGATTTTAAAAAACTGTTGACATCAAATTAAATTTTAAAATTTAAATTTAAACCCATCTTCAAAAACAATTTTAGGAATAATTGGGGCAGAGTTAGGAACATTTTAGAACTAAACTAAAAAAAACTGAAATGTAGTACCGTTTTAGGAACACTTAAAAAAAATATTTAAGCTTAGTTTTAAACGTTCCTAAAATGGGAGTACATTTTAGTTTTTTCCTTCATGAAAAAGGCGATGTTCCTTAAATAGGTTTTTTTATTCTGAAAGTTTTAGGTACTAAAAATTTACTGAATGAAAAAAGCTATTTTAGGAACAAAAGCCATGGCGGAAATTACCAATCTAAAATGTTCCTAAACTGTTCCAATTGTTCTTAAAATCCTACCCACTAACAGGGTTTAAGTTTAAATTTTAAGGGCAATATTCTATATTTTAAAAAGTGTTTTTAATGATAATTTTAAGGAGTATTAAATGGTAAAAAAATCAAATATTATTTTAAAAATTGCTTTAACTAAGTTGCCACGTGTTTATTATGTGATGCCACCAACTGGCTATTTAGTTAAATCAAAAAAAAAATATTATCGTTGTCGTGACAAAAAAATCAATTTAGCAATTGAATATTAATAATTAAGTAAAAAAAAGGCTTATTTTTTTTTGGCTAAAAATCACCTTTAAAGGAGTTATTTATGGCAAATCAAGTAAATAAAAATCAAAATCAAATTGATTTATTGGCCCCAGTTGAGGAGCGTTATAATCGTTTTCCTCCAGAGGATTGTAATTTAAAGTTTAGTGATTTAAAAACTGATAACAGCGGTACCGAATTAACACCGGCCGTCGTACAAGCTTATAAAGCTATTTTAACGCGTCCCAATTTTCCCGATTTAGAAAAAACTCAAATTTTAAATAAAATTAAATATTGTAAAGTTACTCAAATTGGTAATAAAAAAGTTGTCAAAATTATTAGTCAAAAAGTTAGAAATTATATTTACAATCATTTAAGTTTAAATAAAATTGTTAGTGGCATTGTTAATTATGTTAAATTTGACCCTCAAAATGGCTATTATAATCATTATTTTTTTGATAAAGATAAATTAAGCCAAAAAAAAGCCTTACAACATCAAACGTATTTAACCGCGCGGAGTTTAGATTTAGGGAGCACTCGCGAAATTAATCACCTTTGTATAAATTTTATTAATCAGCACGGTGGTTTTAAAAACGAAGAACAACGAGAAACTATTAGAACTTTTTTAAAGGAAAAATGTCAAGCCTTTGAGGAACTTTTAGGCCCTTCTTATGCTAATCGGTTTAAATATCGGCTTTATGATTTACAGCAAATTGTTAATCATGAAAGTTTTAACTCTTATCATTTACCAGAGTTAATTAAAACTGGGATTATAAAAAATACTGATTATGAACCGTTAAGATTAAATTTTCACGATAATGATTTTTTTAATTGTGGTTATGATTTAATTCAACAAGGTAATACTTATAAAGGTTTTCAACAAGATTATCTTTTAAAAGATGCTACTTATGTGATATTTGATTTAGAAACAACCGGCTTAAATAGTGAATATGATAGAATTATTGAAATTGCCGGCGTTAAAATTAAAAATAATGTTGTTATTGAGGAGTTTAGTAGTTTAGTTAATCCCCAACGGGTAATAAGTTCCAAAATTGAGGCTATCACTCATATAAAAAATGCTGACGTTCAAGGTCAACCTTTAATATCAGAGATTTTACCGCGTTTTTTAGAGTTTTGTCACGATAGTATTTTAGTCGCTCATAATGCTCGTTTTGATTATAGTTTTATTAAAGCCAATTATTACCGTTGTTATCAAAAACCGTTAACCGATATGCCTTATATTGATACTTTAAATTTAGCTAAATTTTATTTTATGAATAAAGCTAATATTTTAAAAAATAAATTACAAGGGCATTTAACTTTAAAAAATTTAGCTTATCATTTTAAAGTAAAATTAGTAAATCATCATCGTGCTTTATGTGATGTGTATGCTACTAAGGAAATTTTTATTAAAATGTTACATTTTTTAAATCGCGAACAAATTACTCATTATCAACAATTACATCTTTATCAACATAATAATTTTGCCCGTCATCGTGTTACCAGCCATATTAAAAAAGTTGCCTATGATGAATTTTATATTAGTATGAAAAAATATTTAAGTGTTAATAAAGTAGAAAAAAATATTACTTTTACCGATTTTGATAATCAAAAATTATTTAATTTTTTTAAATTAAATTTTGGCAAAGTTTTACAACGTTATTTTATGGAGTATCAAAATATTTATATTCCTAAAATTACTAAATTTTATTTAGCTAAATACCAAGCTGAACGTACAACATATTTTTATTATCAAGCACAAATAAATCATTTTAATAAAGTTAGAAAATTAGTAAAAGACTTTGATGAAAGTGAAAGGGCATATTTTGAAACTATTATTTTTAAAACTTTTCCAGAAAATGAACCGTTACACGTTTTTTTTAATTTAATTTTTACTTTTAATTATCAAAATTTTAATGCTTTTGAATGGAGTGTATTTTTAGAGGGGGAAAAAGCTTTATATATTGAAATCGAACAATTTTTTATTAATATTATTCAATATTTAAATGTTTTATTAAGTCATAACAACGATATTCAAACTTTTAATCAAGAAACCCAACGTTTAATAACTTATAAAGACCACGACCAATTTTTAAAAAGTAAAAAAAATTTTAAAATTAAAGCCGAACATAATTTTATGTTAAGTTCCTCAATTAGTTTTTTAACTTTAACCGTACCCGGTTCTTTATTAACTCAAAGCCCTATTTTTATGCATGAAGTATTAAGGCAGTTTTGGGATACTGTTAATACAAAATTAAAAAAGTTAGGTTATCAACCGAGTCAAGATTTTCCACGGATGACCGTGACCGAATTAACTAAAAAAGGCATTATCCATTATCATAATCTTTTTAAAATTGATTTAGCGGATATTTTAGGGGTTTTAAAAGGTGATGAGGCTCTGCAATGGTGTTATGAAAATTTAAGCACTTATTATCCCAAAGTTAGCCAAGCTAACAGTTATATTTTTAAAGATAAACAATATAATCTCCAAACTAAAAGCTTTAAAACTAGTTATATTAAGTTTAGTAAACATATCCCTAATACCCCTATTAAAGGTGGTATTATGTATATCCCTCTAATTTTCATTTATTGGATTGAGGCTTTTCAAAAAACTTTAAGTAATCAAAAAATTATTAATCAATTACCTAAATCAATTTTGCAGGCTCATTATAATCCTCTTAAAGGCATTTTAGAATCCAAATTGCCTTTACCAACATCACAAGACTATACCCACATTAAACGGCATAAAGCTTTTGACCCAGTAACTGGCAAGGAAATTACTAAGAATTATATTTTTAATAATCAAAAAGATTTTTATCATCAAGGTCATTATCGTCGTTGTGAATTTAAAAACAGTCAAAATAATTTTATGCAAAATATTATTAAATATATTACTAAATATGTCTCTAAATCTAATAATAACGCTACTAATAATATTTTAAAATTATATAACAAGCGGATTTTTATCAGCTCACGCGCTTGTAAAAAACCAGTTATAAATTATTTTCAGTGTTTTGATAATGAAATTGCTAATCATTTTAGTTTAAAAGGTTATTGTTTGGACCGTCGAAATTATGGTGTTTATAATTTTGTCAAGTCCTCAATTAGGAACCCTATTAAAAAATATATTATTAAAAAATATTTACAAGAAAAAAATAAATTTGCTTTAATCGATGTTAATGACAGCAATACTATTTTTGAAAAAATTGCTCTTTTAATCTTAATTCAAGGGGACCGGCAGGTCCAAAGGGATTATCAATTAAATCCCTTAAAATATAATGAATATCAACAATATAATTTATATTTTTATCAAAATTAATTAAAAAAAAATTAAATATCAATATTGTAGGCATTTTTTAAATTCCTATGTTTTGTGTTTTAGTTGCATTCTTAAAAAAGTTATGTTACAATGCAAATATAAAAATAAATCAAAAAAAATCCAAAAAAAAAATTAATTTTATTAAAAAAATAGTTTAAAAAAAATGATTTTTACATATTTTCAAAATTTTTTACTATTTCATAAAAAAATAATTTACCTCAAATTAATAAATAAGTCGATAAACACGTTTATATATGTTTTCTTTTCCTTGATATACAAATCATTTTTTTTTGGTTCTTTTTCTTTTTTTAAAAAATTTAAAAAAATATACTTAGAATTTACAGAGGTAAAATTTTATTAAAGAATTTTTTAAGTTTAAAAATTAGTAATAATAGGTTGTTTAAAAAAAAATGACTCTCAGTTTGAGAGTCATTTAATATTTTTTATTAATCTTTTTTTATTGATTTTGGTTTTGGAGTTTTTTCTTTTGATTTTTCATACATTATACTAATCGGAAAATATTTATGGGAATTAATAGTTTTATTAAAATCTTTTTCTAAAAAACGGAAAAGCCCTAATAATTGAAATAATTTTACATAGTAACACCAAAGACAAGCAACCGTTTCACATTTATAATATGTCATCGCTAAAAAAACAATAATAGCTGAAAAACGAATTAATATATAATTAATTTTATTAAAAATTGGGTTTTGATTTATAGTGGGATGAAAAATTGAAATTAAAAACACTATAATTACAGCTAAAACAGTAAACCCAAATAAAAAAACGAATTTTCTTAAAAAATAATTTTTTCTCAAAGGTAATTCTTCACTATATTTAATACTTTTTCTAAATCTACTTATATTATTTCCTGTAGGCAACGATTCATAAAAATCAATATTATTTAAGGTTTTTTCTTTATTAGGATCTTTATAAATAATTACTGTTCCTCGCATTATTTTAAAACAAACATAAGAATAGAATCCCATTATAATCAAGAATGAAATAAAAATAAAAATTCCGAATATTATTTTATTTTGCATAAAACCCATATGTTTTGTTAGGCATAACAATGGAATAATAGAAATTAAAATCAAAAAAGCGATTATATCTTTAATTATTTGTTTACGTTGCATTTTATAACCTCCTTTCTTGATATTTTTTTATAATTTAAAAAAATTTTTTATTAATTAATCTTTTTTTATTGATTTTGGTTTTTTACTTTTTTCTTTTAATTTTTCATAATACCTTATACTAATCGGAAAATATTTATGGGAATTAATAGTTTTATTAAAATCTTTTTCTAAAAAATGGAAAATTCCTAATAATTGAAATAATTTTACATAGTAACACCAAAAACAAGCAAAATCTTCAATAATAATATATGTCGTCACTAATATAACCATAATAACTAAAAAACTAATTAATATATAATTAATATTATTAAAAATCGGTTTTTTATTTATAGATGGATAAAAAATTGAAATTAACAACATTATAATTACAGCTAAAACAGTAAACACCAATAAATAAAGGAATTTTCTTAAAAAATAATTTTTTCTCAAAGGTAATTCTTCACCATATGTACTTAATTTATGATGATATAACAAACTCCCTTTATTACTGCCATCTGGTAATGATTCACGAAAATCAATATTATTTAAGGTTTTTTCTTTATTAGGATCTTTATAAATAAATACTGTTCCTCGCATTATTTTAAAACAAATATAAGAATACACTCCCATTATCACTAAGAATAAAATAAAAATAAAAATTCCAAATATTATTTTATTTTTCATAAAACCAATATGTTTTGTTAGGCATAACAATGGAATAATAGAACCTAAAATCAAAAAAGCGATTATATCTTTAATTATTTGTTTACGTTGCATTTTATAACCTCCTTTCTTGATATTTTTTTATAATTTAAAAAAATTTTTTTAGAAATGGGAAAAATTTAGTAGCAGTGTCATAAGTACCGTAACCAATATCTTTAGCTGTATTAATGGTTGCATTACCAACACTTTTAAAGACTAATGCGGTACCTGTACCAACGTTATTTGCGAAATCTAAAGGGTCGTTTACTTTTTTATAATTATCTTGCTTAAAAAGATTTTTTCCTACCTCATTAAAAACGTTAACTGGATAACTTTTTGCTTTTTGGTAAGTTTCCCAAGCTTCTAAACCTCCTCTTGCTATTTCACGAGCTACTGGAATATCGTCCACTACAGCGGTCACATTCATCATACCATCTTCCACAAAGCTAATAAATGAACTGGCCTTTTCTAAAGCGGTAGGATTTTGTTCTAAAATATCAACTACTGCATCCACTAATTTTTCAGTTGCAACCCCAGCAGTACCAGCAATTACAAATTTACCTAAAGGCATTTTTTCAATAGCTTTTTTAGATACTTTTTGAGCAATCTTTTTTATAATTTTTTCAATAGTTATTTTTTTTATAAGTTTTTCAATACCTGATATTTTACCTGATATTTTTAAAGTCAATTTTAGTGCAGGATTATCTTGAGCATGTATTGCTTTTAAAATATCATGATGTTGTAATACATCCACATCTTTTATTTTCCAAAAACAATACATATGGGGTGAATCATTGCCTAACCATCTTAAATCCACAAAATCATAATTGTGATCTCTTTTGTATCTGGTACCACCATCAAAATAAATGGCTAGAATTTCTTCTTCATCCTTAATATTCCAATGAATAGAATCTTCTGGATTAGCATTATAAGAGGAAATATTACTTACAGAACCACTAAAATTAGGGTTAATATGGGTTTTAATATAATTTAGAACTGTATTTTCATCAGCATCAGGTTCTAACATGACGTGAATAATTTCTGTTTGTCTAATAGTTCTTTCAAAAAATTCATTATCACGCAACGCAAAAATTGAATTATCAAAAACAAATAATAAACAAATAGTAATCAATAAAATAATTTTTTGAAAAAAAGCAAATTTACTTTTTAACATCATATAATCAATACAAAACCTCCAATTATTTTTTTTATATTTCATAAAAATATATAAAAGCAAATTAATTTTTTCACATCATATAATAAATGCAAAACCCCTCCAATTATTTTTTTGATAAAAATATTGAATAATTAAAATCAAAATTTAATGAATAATATAATTTAAATGATAATCCCCCTTCTAATAATTAGTTTATTGGTTTATGACACGGTAGTTAAATTTTTTGTCATATTATGTTATTTTTTATCATTAATTATAGTTTTGATTAATAAATAGAAGCGCGCTCTTAAATCGCTGTAAATCTCAGAAATAGGAGAGCGTTAGAAGTACCAAAAAAAAAAAAAAATTATTTATTAAATTTAAATATATGATAAACAAAAAAAATATTTTGTCAAATTTTAAATCTTTAATTTTTAAAAAGTATTTAAATGTTTATTTTTTGAGATTTAAAGAACTTAAAGGTATAGGTGTATTTATTTTTATTTAACCTCAATATTAAAAAAACCTCCTGTTAATTTTAGGAGGTTATTATTCATCAAAATTATTTATATTGATTATCTAAAGCTGCAATTTGTTGTTGACATGCGGCTGTAATTTTCTGACATTCAGTTTCATATTCAGTAATTTTTTGTAATTCAGCTTTTAATTGTGATAATTTAGTTTGTCTTTCAATAATTTTAGCTTGTATTTCTCTGTTTGTGGTTTCTAATTCTTGAATTTGTTTCTCAAAGTTTTGAATTGTTTGTTTATTTTCTGATGTTTGTTTTTTGTCAAGATACATGATTTTACTATCATTATATGTTTTTATTTTATTTTTATTTCCTTCTATGTCATGATTAGCTTGTGGAATTTCTCTTTTTTCAATATCGTTTATTTGAAGTTTTAAATTACCTTCTTTTGATATTGCACTTTCACCATATTGTTTATTTTCGATAAACATTTTTTTGTTTTTTTCAATTTGTTCTATAAAACTATCACTTTCTTTCAATTTTCGTTCTAATTTATCTTTTAATACTTGAATACTTTCAGGACCAGCAACAATACCTAAGGTTTTATTTTCATGTTTTAATTTACCATCTTGTTAAGAAAATATTTTAATTAATTATTTAAAAAAATACCAAATTTATCATCAAAAAAATTTTAATGGTTTTGAATTTGAAAAAGTTATTTTTTATTTTTTAATTCAAAACTATAATTTAATTAACCATATTTTAAAAATGTAATGTTTTTAATAAATTTTATGATTTAGAAATTAATTTTTACATAAAATTTTTATTACATAAAATTTTTATTATTTAAACAAATATTAATCATAAAAATTTCAAATCCTATATTAGAATCTATCTGATTAGTTTTAATTAAATATTTTAATTCTAATAAATTAATAAATAAATTATTAATTTTATTAATTGAAAATAAATAAGTTTCTTTTATTAAAAAATAAACCTTTCCAGGAGAAAAATTTAAAATAGAGGAAATTTGTGATTGACTATTTTTTTTTAATAATAAATCTTTAACTATAATTAATTGTTTTAATTTAATAAACATTTGATTAATGATGTAATAAGTATTTTCTTTATTTTTTATTAAATATTGAAATATATTGTAAGCAGATTTTATTTTATTATTTAAAAAGTAATTAATTAATTTAAAAATATAATATTCAAAACCAGAAAAAACTAAATTTTCTAAAATATTTTCATCAATTTTAGGTTCATAATAACTATAAATTTGAATTTTTTTTATTTCTTCTTCTAAATAAAATAAATTATAATTAGTTTTTTCAATTAAACTAATAATAATTTTATTAGAAATTTCTAACCCTTTTTTTTTAAATTTTTTCTTAACATAAATAAAAAAATCTTTTTTTTGTAAAATAGGAATTTTAATAATTCTAAAATATTTATTTAAAATATTTTTGATATCTAAATTAAAATTAAAATTTTCACTAAAAAAATAAAGTATTATATCTAAGCGTGGGTTTTTAAAATAATTAAATAAAAATTGGTTTTTTACATTAATTGAATCAAATAGCAAATCGCTTTTCTTAATAATAATTATTTTTTTAACATAAAAAAAATTAGTTGTATTTAATTCTTGTTCTAAATTATATAAATTATTTTGTTCTGGATTATAAAAAATATAATGAATTTTTTTTTTTTTACTTTGTTTAACTAAAAATTTAATTTTTTTTTCTAAAAAAAATGTTTGATTAACGATTGTTAAATTAAGTGGAGATAAAATCATTTTAAACTCCTTAATTTTTTAATAATTTAAAATAATTAACTAATAAATAATATGAAAAAAATTAAAATATATAATTTTATTTTTTATATTTTTTTTTATTACTAGGGTTTAAAAAATAAGTTGTAATAGAAAAAGAAATCATTTTTAAATTACTTAATAAAATACTATTTATGTTAAAACCTTCTTCTGGGTTTGAAAAAAAATTTATTAAAACAAAAAAGAATGAAATACTATAATTAAAAATAATAATAACTAAACTAATATCTTTATTTTTATAAATAAATAAATATTTAGCTATAATGTCTATACCACCTGTAGAACTCCCAATTTTAATTGGAATAATCAAACAAATAGAAATTAAAATTCCTGATAAAATAGCTCTTAAAATATTTTTATTGAGTTCTGTTGATTCTGTATCAAAAATACCAAAAAAATTTTTACTTTTAGCAAAAAAACCTTCATTTTTTGTATTTTCTAAAATATTAAAAGAAAAAAAAGAAACAAAAAGAGAAATAAAAACAATAGAAAAAATGGCATTAATATTAAAATTTTTATCTAATTTTGGTAAAGCTATGAATAAGAATAATAAAAGATTTACCATTATATAAAGAAAAGAAGCAAAATAATCTTTATATTCTTTTTTTAAAATTTCGATTTTAATCAAAAGTCTAGAAATTGCATCAGAAACACCATAAATACCAGAAGTGTAAATAACACATTTATATTGGGTACCAAAAAAACAAATACTAAAATAACCAAATAAAAAACAACAAACCATAGTAATTAAAATAATTTTTAAATCTTTTGTTTTGAATTTTTATTTTCTACTTTCTATTATTATTTATCATTGATATTTTGAAAACAACGTATACATAAATCATCAATGTTTTTTTTATTATATATAATATTCCAACATCTAGGACATATATTTCCTAAAGCTTTAGAAACTTCAACATTAACATTATTATATAATGAAGTTTTAATATTAATTTGTGAAACTATAAATAATTGATGTAAATTATTTTCAATTTTTAATATTTTTAAAGCCAATAAATATTCATCTGTTAATTCTAATAATAATTTTGCTTGTAATGAATTATTAATTATCTTATTTTTTATTGATTTTTCTAATTGTTTAAAAACTATTTCTTTTAAAGAACAGAAAATTTCATAAGATTTTTCAATATTATCAATATTTTTAAATTTTTTAATTTTTGGCATTAATTCCAAATAAATATCTTCTTTTTTTTGTAAAAAAGATAAAGATTGATAAGCTTCTGATGTGGTATGTGGAATAATTGGTGTCAAAATTTTTAAATTATCTATTAAAATATCATAAATAGTTGATTGTATCATTCTTCTTTCTAAGTTATTTTCTTTTTCGATATATAAAATATCTTTAGCAAAATCAAGATAAAAAGCGCTAATTTCATTATTTAAAAAGACATGAATATAACGAACTGCTTTTTCGAATTGAAATTTTTCATAAGCTTCTAAACTTGCTTTTAAAATTTTATTAAATTTAATTATAATAACTTGATGAATTGGTTTTCTTTCGTAAAAAGTTAAATAATTTTTTTCGGGGTTAAAATTGTTTAAATTACCTAACATAAAACGAAAAGTGTTTCTTATTTTACGATATATTTCTTCTGTTTGTTTTAAAATATTTTCATTAACTCGTACATCGATATTATAATTTGTAGTAGCAATCCATAATCTTAAAATATCAGCACCTTTTTTTTGAATAATTTTTAAAGGATCAATTATATTTCCTAAAGATTTACTCATTTTTTGACCTTTACCATCTAAAACAAATCCGTGAGTAATAACTTTTTTATAAGGAGATTGATTATAGACAGCTGTAGAAATAATTAAAGAAGAATTAAACCATCCTCTAAATTGATCTGATCCTTCTAGATAAATATCTGCCGGGAAATTTTGATTTTTAATTTTTAAAATATTAAAAGAAGTTCCTGAATCAAACCAAACGTCCATAATATCTTTTTCTTTAGTAAATAAATGAATTGATTTTTTATTTTTAACATATTCTTCAGGTAATAAATCTTTTATTTTCCATTCATACCAAATTTCTGAACCGTATTTAGCAAATAAAGAAGCTATATGATTAATTATATTAATATCTAAAATAGGAATATTATTTTCATCATAAAAAATAGGAATTGGTACACCCCAAACTCTTTGTCTACTAATAGCCCAATCTTGACGTTCTTTAATCATATTATGCATTTTCATTTTACCCCAATTAGGACACCAATTAACTTTTTTAATTTCAGATAATAATGTTTTTTTAATTTTTTCAATAGATATAAACCATTGTTGAATGGCTAAAAAAATTATGGGTTTTTTAGTACGTGCATCATGAGGATAATTATGAAAAATTTTTTTTTCTTTTAATAATAAACCTATTTTGTTTAAATCTTTAATAATTAATGAATTAGCTTTTTCATAATAAATACCTTGATACTTTTCAGCTACTTTAGTCATAAATCCTTTTTTATCAACACTACAAATAATTGGTAAATTATATTTTTTACCAATTAAATAATCTTCAAGACCGTGAGCGGTCGCAATGTGAACTAAACCAGTTCCTTCAGTTTCTGAAACATATTCTCCTAAAATAATTTTGCTATATCTTTTTACAATTGGATTTTGATATCTTAAATTTTCTAATTCAAATCCTTTAAAAATTTTTATTATTTCGATATTATTATTCCAGTCTAAATTTTTTTTTAAATAATTTAAGTTTTTTGATCCTACTAAATATTTTTTATTATCTATTTTAATTAAATTATAATCAGCCTGAGGATTAACAGCTACAGCTACATTAGCAGGTAATGTCCAAGGGGTTGTAGTCCAAATTAATAATTCAGAATTTTGCCAAAAATCTTGATCAATATTTTTAAAATTTGAAAATATTTTAAAAGATACAAAAATAGAAATAGATTTTATATCATAATATTCAATTTCGGCTTCAGATAAAACAGATTCTAAGAATGGTGAATAATAAACAGGTTTTAAATCTTTAAAAATTAAATTTTTTTGAACCATTTCACCAAAAAATTTAATTTGTTCAGATACATAAATATTATCTAAAGTTATATAAGGTTTATCCCATTCACCTAAAATACCTAATCTTTTAAATTGTTTTTTTTGTTTTTCGATATAATAGTAGGCAAATTTTTTACATTCTTTTATAAAACCTGTCCTAGAATAATCATTTTTATTAATTTTTTTGGAAACAGCAATTTCAATAGGAAGACCATGGGTATCCCAACCTGGAATATAAACTGTTTTATATCCATTCATAGTTTTAAAACGTAAAATAAAATCTTTTAAAATTTTATTTAAAGCATGGCCTATGTGAATATTACCATTAGCATAAGGAGGACCATCATGTAAACAAAAAGTACTGTTATTTTTATTTTTTTCTAAAACTTTTGAATATAAATTTATTTTTTCCCATTTTTGTTGAATTTTAATTTCATTAATGCCTAAATTTCCTCTCATGGGAAAATCTGTTTTTGGCAATAATAAAGTTTTTTTATAATCCATAATTTAATAATTTCCTTAATTTTTTTAAAATATTTTTTAAATTAATTAGACATTAAAATGAAAAATAATTATGTCACCATCTTGAACTATATATTCTTTTCCTTCTAATCGAACCTTACCTTTATTTTTTGCATTTTGGAAATTTTCATGTTCAATTAATTCTTTATACGAAATAACTTCTGCTTTAATAAAACCTTTCTTAAAATCAGTGTGAATAATATTAGCACATTCAGGTGCAGTCATACCTTTTTCAAAAGACCAAGCTTTTGTTTCTTGAGGTCCCGCTGTGAAATAGGTTTTTAATCCTAATAAATCATAACTTTTTTTAATAATTGTTTGAAGAGCAGAATGTTTTAAATTATAAATTTTTAGAAAATAATTTTGTTCTTCTTCATTTAATAAAGAAAGTTCTTTTTCAAATTTAACACAAATAGGAACTAAATTTCTTTTTTCTTTTTGAGTGTAAGATACAATTTTTTTAAATAAATTATTATTTTGAAAATTTTGTAAATTATTTTCTTCGATATTAGCTAAATAAAGCATGGGTTTCAAAGACAATAAATTAAAATTTTTGATTATTTTATTTTCTTCAAAATTTAAAAATGAATCATTAATTTTTTCCCCTTGTTCTAAAGATGTCTTAATTTTATTTAGTAAATTTATTTCTAATAAAATATCAATATTTTTTAATTTTTTACTATTTTTTTTAATTTTTAATAAACGTTTTTCTATTTGTTCTAAATCTGCTAGAATTAATTCAGTATTAATAATATCAATTTCTTTAATAGGATCAATTTTTTCTCTGACATGTATAATATTGTTATTATCAAAACATTTAACAAGATGACAAATAGCATCTACATTTCTAATATGATTTAAAAATTTATTTCCTAAACCTTCTCCTTTAGAAGCACCCTCAACTAACCCTGCAATATCTATAAATTCAATAGTAGTAAAAATAATTTTTTTTGAATTAAAAATTTTAGCTAGTGAATTTAATCTACAATCAAATACATTAACAACTCCTTTATTTGGTTCAATAGTTGCAAAAGGATAATTGGCTTCTAATATTGACATTTTAGTTAAAGCATTAAATAAGGTAGATTTTCCAACATTCGGTAAGCCTACAATCCCTACTTTCATTTTTTAAAATTCTCCTAAAATAGTTAAATTTAAAATTATATAAATACAATTATAACCGAAAAATTAATATTTTTTTTAATAATATTGCATAAAAATAAAAAAATATAATTATTTATTTAATATAAATTATATCATAAATTTAAGTTTAATTTTTTAATTTATGGTATAAAAAAAGCAGTGTTTTAAAAATTTTAGTTTTTTTAAAACACTGTGAAAAGTGATTTACTATATTAATTAAATATTTTTTTTTAAAAATGAATTAATGAATAAATCTAAATCACCATCCATAACAGATTCAATTTGATATGATTCTACATTAGTTCTATGATCTTTTACTAATTGATAAGGATAAAAAATATAGCTTCTAATTTGATTACCCCAACTAATTTCTTTTTGTACGCCTTGAATTGATTTTAAATTAAATTCTTGTTTTTTAATTTCTAATTTAAATAATTTAGTTTTTAAAATTTTTAATGCTTGTTCTTTATTACGAATTTGGCTACGTTCATTTTGGCAATTAATTACAATATTAGTAGGTAAATGTGTTATTCTAACTGCTGAATCATTTGTATTTACGTGTTGTCCACCAGCTCCGCTACTTCTAAAAACATCAATTCTTAAATCTTCTTCTTTAATTTTAATTTCAATATTTTCGTTAATTTCAGGCAAAACATTACAAGAAGTAAAAGAAGTATGACGTTTAGAATTGGAATCAAAAGGTGAAATTCTAACTAAACGATGAACTCCTTTTTCAGACTTTAAATAACCGTAAGCATTAGAACCTTTAATTAATAAAGAAACACTTTTTAAACCAGCCACATCGCCTACTTGATAATCTAAAACTTCAATTTTAAAATTTTTCTTTTGAGCATATTTTTGATACATTCTAAAAAGCATTTCACACCAATCTTGTGATTCAATACCACCTGCGCCAGGATGTAAAATTAAAATAGCATTTTTTTTATCATAAACTTGATTTAATAAAATCTTAATTTCAAAATCTTGAATATTTTTTTTTAAATTTAATAATTCTTTTTCTAAAAATAAAAAATCATTTGTATTTTCTTTAGTTATATTTAATAAAAATGATAAATCTTGATATTCTTGATGAAATTTTTGAATTTTATCAATTTTTTCATTTAAAGATTTAAATTCTTGATTAATTTTTTTAGCTTTTTCAAAATCATTCCAAAATTTAGGTAAATTAATTAAATTATTTAATTTTTTTAAACGTTTTGTTTTTTTATTTAAATCCATTCCAATTTTTAAATTATCTAAAATTTTTTTTAAATCATCTAAAATTAAATTAAATTCATATTTTTCCATTAATGTTTATTCCATATCTCTCATTAATTATTTATAATTTTAATAAATTTAAGATCAAAAAAAATAATTTTAATTATAAACCATTAATTTAAAAAAATTAATTTGGCATTTTTAATAATATTTTTGTAATATCAAAAGAAATTTGTTTTATCATTTGATTAAATAATGTTCTACCTTCTTTTTGATAAGCAATTAAAGAATTTTGTTGTCCATAATTTAAAAAACTAGCCCCTTTTCTTAAATATTCCATGTTAGTAATATGTAAACTCCAATAATGATCAATTATTTTTAAAATTTTTAATCTTGTTTTTTCTATAAAATTTTGTTGATTTTCAGAAATTAAATCTTTATGTGGGAATAATAAAACATTTCTAGCTTTATTTTTAATATAATCAATAATTATTTTTTCATTATTAAAATTTTTATTATTTTCTACTAATTGTTTTAATTCTGTTAAATTTAAAATATTTTTATTAAAAAAATGTAATTCTAAATAATTAATTAAATCTTCTAAATAATTTTGTTTTTTTAAATTTGTATTAGAATTTTTAAAATAATAAATAATTTGATAATTTAAATTTTTTTCAACTAAATCTAAAGCTAGTTTTTTTATTTCTTCACAAAATAAAACTTCTTTTCTTTGTTTATAAATAATTTCTCTTTGAATTCTTAAAATATCATCGTATTTTAAAATATATTTACGATAATCAAAATTACTAGATTCAATCTTTTTTTGAACATTAACCAAAAATTTAGTTATTAATTTAGAAGAAGTTATTTTATTATCTGAAGTATTTATTTTTTTAAGTAATTCTATAATATATTGTAATTTAGAACCGCCAAAACGTTGTAATAAATCATCTTCACCAGAAATAAAAAAACGAGAATAACCAGGATCACCTTGACGACCTGCGCGACCTCTTAACTGATTATCAATTCTTCTTGATTCATGTTTTTCGGTACCTATAACAGCTAATCCACCTAATTCAATTACACCTTCACCTAAAATAATATCAGTTCCACGACCTGCCATATTAGTAGCAATAGTTACAGCACCCTTAACACCAGCTTTAGAAATTATTTCTGCTTCTCTCATATGATTTTTGGCATTTAAAACTTCGTGAGTAATATTTTGTTTATATAATTTTTTAGAAATTTGTTCTGATATTTCAACAGTGATAGTACCAATTAAAACAGGTTGTCCTTTTTTATGTCTATTTTTAACATCTTCAATTAAATATTTCCATTTTTCATTTAAATTTGTAAAAATAAAATCTGGGTCATCTATTCTAATCATAGGCTTATTAGTTGGAATTTCTACTACTTCCATATTATAAATATTACGAAATTCATCTTCTTCTGTTTTAGCTGTTCCTGTCATTCCAGATATTTTTTTATAAAGACGAAAAAAATTTTGATAAGTAATAGTGGCTGAAATAGTAGTTTCAGGTTTAATAGTAACTCTTTCTTTAGCTTCTAAAGCTTGATGTAAACCATTACTAAATTGACGGCCTTTTAAAATTCTACCTGTAAATTCATCAATAATCAATATTTTATCTTTTACAACTAAATAATCTTTGTTATTATGCATTAAAAAAAAAGCTTTTAAAGCATTCTTAATACGATGTAATAATTGTGCATGATTAATATTATATAAATTATTTATTTGAAAAAAATTTTCTGCTTTATTTATACCTTTTTCGGTTAATTCAATAGTTTTAGTTTCTAAATCAATAATATAATGATTGTTTTTTAAAGTTCTTACAAAACGATCAGCTTCACGATAAATAAATTTGGTTTTGATATCTTGACTGGAAATAATTAAAGGAGTTCTAGCTTCGTCTATTAAAATAGAATCAACCTCATCTACAATAGCATAAAAATAATCTCTTTGCATAACCAAATTTTTACGATCAATTTGCATGTTATCTTTTAAATAATCAAAAGATAATTCACTATTTGTAGAATAAAGAATATCACAATCATAAGCTTGTTTTTTTTCTATATTATTTTTATTTTTAGTATTTAAACCAACAGATAATCCTAAAAAATTAAAAACTTTACTTATAATACCTTCAGCTTCACGACTAGCTAAATATTCATTAACAGTAACAATATGTACACTTTGACCGCTTAAAGAATTCAAGTAAGACGGCATAATAGCAGTTAAAGTTTTCCCTTCTCCAGTTTTCATTTCTGCCACATTACCTTGATGTAATATAATAGCTCCTAAAAGTTGAACGTAATAAGGTTTCATTCCGGTAATTCTATAACTAGCTTCTCTGGCTAAAGCATATGCCTCAACTAAAAGTTCATCTAAATTTTTTTTTTGACAAAAAATATTTTTTAATCTTTGTGTTTCTTTTTTAAAATCTTCGTCTTTTAAATTTGCCATTTTTTCATCTAATTGATTAATTTTATCAGCTAAAATTTTAGCTTTTTTTAAATATTTTCTAGAAGAATTAAATATTTTTTTTAAAATATTAAACATAAGTTTTATTCCTTTTTTGTTTTTTTTAAAAAAATTAAATTAAAAAAAATTAAATTTATTATCTACTAAAATTAATAATAAAAGAATTAAAAATTAAAAAAATATCAAATAAATTAATATTTGATATTGAAAAATTTAATTGAATTTAATTTAATTATAAAATAAAAATAAAAAATTATTTATTTAAAATAACTTCAATAGGTTTTTTTCGAGCGAAACTAAAAATAGGATAAAAAATACTAATAAATATAATTAAAAAAGTATTTAATAAAATACTGAAAAATACAATTATTCCTTGTAAATAAAAAATAATGC
>NZ_JBKIOZ010000006.1:0-21641 GCF_046600495.1 Candidatus Phytoplasma pyri
TACTTTACAAATTAACATTAATAGTTTAACTAGGGAAAAACACCGAGAAATACAAACTTTAGAACAAGAAAAAGCTACTTTACAAATTAACATTAATAGTTTAATTAGGGAAAAAGACCGAGAAATACAAACTTTAAACCAAGAAAAAGTTACTTTACAAACTAACATTAATAATTTAACTAGGGAAAAACACCGAGAAATAGAAACTTTAGAACAAGAAAAAGCTACTTTACAAACTAATATTAATAATTTAACTAGGGAAAAAGACCGAGAAATAACCACTTTAGAAGAACAAAAAGCTGCTTTAAACCAAGAAAAAGCTACTTTACAAGCTAACATTAATAGTTTAAATAGCGAAAAAGGCCAAGTAATAGAAACTTTAAACCAAGAAAAAGAGAATTTACAAACACAAATTATTAATTTAAATGCTGAAAAAAAACAATTAGAAATATCAAAAACAATAAATATTCCTATTATTGCAGAAGAACCTTATTTAACATATAAAGATCAAAATGGCGATACAATTAGAGAATACAAATTTTTTGAAGATATGATACCAAAGGAAAAAGATAATATGGGTAGAATTAATTTTTTTCTCAAAACAGATTTTTTAGAACACATTAAGAAATTTCAATTAGACAGTTATCCGATTAGTTGGAATGAAGGGGTTGAAAATTTAGGTATTTTAGAAGAAAAAAATGATCCCAAACGAATAAAAATCATCAAACAAAACCCCAATATTTATAAATCTGACTATCTATTTATTTATACTAATATACCGAATGGTACTAACAATGAGTTATTAACTAAATTTTCAGATAAAATCGGAATTAAACGAGGTCGTATTAATGACAACATATCTTTTTCAGAACAATCAAGCAGTAATATTGATTTAATGTCTAATTCTAGTATTCGAAGACATATTTTTTTAAAAGATGAAGTTAATTGTATACGTTTAATGACTAAAAATTTAAAATTGTGTTTTGATTGGGTAAAACTTATAACCGAAAAGTTTAGCAAATATTTACCTGTTACAAAAAAAATTATAGATTTAATATTATCAGATCAATTGACAGAAGCCAAAAAAATTTCTGAACAAAATTCTGAAGAACCAAAATTTAAAATTGAAATCGTCAAAAATTTACAATACCCAACCAATTCATATATTAAAAAAATTTATAATATTAATGATTTTACCAATTTTCTAAAAAAATTAAATTTAAAAAAATCGGATTATTTATATGATATCCGTGAATTTGTTATTTACAACATTGAAAAAAAGCTTTATGATCCACACAATAAGTATCATAATCAAATCCCGGTTCAAAATGATAATAGGCAATTTTTAATTTAAAACTAATATATCATTAATTAAATATCTAAATAAAACCTAACTTTATATTTTTTAATTTGTACTACATCATTTATTTAATCAGAACGCTTGAGCGTTCTTTTTTTTCCCCAAAGTAAATCAAAATAAATAAACTTTGTCTATTTTAATAATATTTAATTTAATATAGCGTGTTTAAATTGTTAAAATTTAGCTATTTTGTAATCTTTTGGAGATAAAAATAAAATAGATTTATTAAAATTATCTGGTTGTTTGGTTATTTGATTAATATATATCATTAAGGTGATTTATTTGGATATTGATAAAATTTAATATTTATTGTTAATTGATGATGTTTAAGGAAATAAAAAAAATTTAACTGTTTAATTTGAATTAAACAGTTAAACTAAATTTTTAAAATACCATTTGAGATCATTAAAATATTTATCAATTTCATGAGCTCTTAAAAGATATTACAAAATTACAAAAGAAAATTTATCTTAATCAAATATTTTTTTTATGGCTGTGAGTGGAAATTAATTAAGTTTTAGATATATTTTGTTAAGAATATTTTTTTCCAATAACTATTTGATAGGCCTTTTCTATATCTTCTTTATTGATTTTATTACGTAATTTTAAAATTGAATTTTCTTTTTCTATTTGGCGATTTCGTGCAAAAACACTGACCGTAGTTTTTAATAAGTTTTCCAAAGTTCGATTAGTTTTTAGATATTCTTGATCATTCTGAAATTCATCTAATCGGTTATTAATATCTTCTAATAAAAATTTTTTAGCTTCCTTATTATATAAGTTACCTCGGCGATCAATCATAAATTCTAAAAATGCTTTTCTATCTTCAAAATTCCCAGGTTTAATTTCGATGTGATATGTAAAGCGAGATTTAATCGCTGCATCGATTTCTTCATAACGATTAGTGGCCCCAATGATAAAAATTGGTTTAGCAGGGTTATTATGCATCGAAGTTAGTTCGGTTTTGAATTGATTGACGATATTAGCTTCTTCTCTACTTTCTTCTGAATTTTTTAAATTAGTAAAGATAGTTTCGCATTCATCTAAAAAAATAATAGTGCCTTGGTTTTTATTTGCTTCTTTACGAGCATTTTCGAATAATTCGCGTATCATTTTAGGTGCAGTACCAATATATTTTTGGGAAAAAACGGAACTGGCAACTTCAAAATAAGGTAATTCAGTTTCTTTAGCGACAGCGCGGGCTAAAGTTGTTTTTCCGGTTCCGGGAACTCCATAAAATAAAATTCCTAATGGGGGTTCAACTTTTCCAATCCCTACATAATTAGCTTTATTTTTCAGATAATGAATAAAACCGTCTAAAGCTTCTTTTTCTTCTGAAAAACCAATTAAATCTTTAAAATAAGGAAATTTTTCGGTGTTTGAAGGTTTGAAATTTACATTGTTTTCTTCTGAAACATCAGTTAATTTTTTTTTTTCTAATAATGGTTGTTCTTTTTTTGAAGGGATTTTGGGTACATTTTTTTGATTTATTGAATAACAATAACAAAAAAAAATAAATAGTAATGTAAATAATATGCTAATAACCACATAACAAATAATTTGAACTTTTGATAAAGGTTTTCCAGACATTTTTTTTTTTAACCTCTTTAACGAAAATTTTAAAAAAATAATTACTTGATTAATTAATTTTTTTGATAATTATATATTAACTTAAAAAAAATTAAATACAAGAAAAATACTCAAATTAGAGAATTATAAAATACTAATTATTGAATTAATAAAATATTATCTCTATTTAATTTTGTAGATTGAATAAATTTAAATATTATTTTAGATAATTAAAATTTATAAATTGAGTGAGCTCTTAAAAGATATTAAAAAATCACAAAAGGAAATTTATATTGATCAAATATTTAATTTTAGATTATTAGATATTTAATTCATTAAGTTTTAGATATATTCTGTTAAGAATATTTTTTTCCAATAACTATTTGATAGGCCTTTTCTATATCTTCTTTATCAATTTCGCTACGTAAATTTTCATATGTTTTTTTTCTTAAATTTCGATTTCGCGCAAAAACACTGACCGTAGTTTTTAATAAGTTTTCCAAAGTTCGATTAGTTTTTAGATATTCTTGATCATTCTGAAATTTATCTAATCGTTTATTAATATCTTCTAATAAAAATGTTTTAGCTTCATCACTATAAGGATTTTTACGACGATCAATCATAAATTTTAAAAATGCTTCTCTATCTGCCTGGTTACCAGCTTTAATTTCAATGTGATATGTAAAGCGAGATTTAATTGCTTCATCGATTTTTTGATAATGATTAGTGGCCCCAATGACAAAAATCGGCTTATCAGGATTATTAAGCATCGAAGTTAGTTCAGTTTTGAATTGATTGACAATATTAGCAATTTCTTTACCTTCTTCTAAATTTTCTAAATTAGTAAAGATAGTATCGCATTCATCTAAAAAAATAATAGCACCTCGGTTTTTTTTTGCTTCTTTACGAGCATTTTCGAATAAATTGCGTACCATTTCGGGTGCAGTACCAACATATTTTTGGGAAAAAACGGAACTGGCAACTTCGAAAAAAGGTAATTTAGTTTCTTGAGCGACAGCACGGGCTAAAGTTGTTTTCCCGGTTCCCGCTATTCCATATAATAAAATTCCTAATGGGGGTTCAACTTTTCCAATGTTTTGATAATTTTTCGGATTTTTAATATAATGAATAAAACCGTCTAAAGCTTCTTTTTCTTCTGAAAAACCAATTAAATCTTCAAAAGAAAGAAATTTTTGGATATCTGAAGGGGTGAAATTTGAATCTTCTTCTCCGATTTCAGTTTTTTTTTGCATCATTTCTAATTGTTGCATTTCTAATTGTTTTTTTTGCATACCTAATTGTTCTTTTTGCATTTCCTGTTGAACTTCGGATAATTTTTTTTGGTTTTCAAATTGTTGTTTTTGAAGATCTAAATTTTGATTTTGATAAAAACAAAAAAATAAAATAAATAATAATACAGATATGCTACTTATCGTATAATAAATAATTTGAGTTTTTGATAAAGGTTTTTTAAACATCTTTTCACCATTTTTTTTATGAAAATTTAAAAAAATAATTATTCGATTATATTATTAATTCAAGATACTTAATTTTTTATGATTAAATTTTAACTTAAAAAAAATTTGAATGCAATAAAAATGCTTTAATCGGAGAATTATCAAATATTAAAATATTAATGGGTAAATTAACTTTAATTAACTATTATTTAAAAATGATCATTATTTAAAATATTAGTTATTTTGATTGTTAATTAATTATAGATAAATTTAAATTAAAAAAATCCCAATTTATTATTTTAAAATAAATAAATTTGATATTTAAATATTAATGATTATTTTTAATTAAAATTCAATAATTTATTTTTTTGAATAGTTTTTAAAATTTTTGTTTGGATAAAATAAAAAATTTTACAATGAATAAGATATTAAATAAATATCTTCTTTTTAAATTAAAAATTTTTTTTACTTTAATAAAATTTTATGAATTTTATTATTTTTATTAATCATTAAAATGAAAAATTAAAAAATTTACTGAATTAAATTTAGTCTTTAAAAAATATTTAAAAATAAATAATATTTTGTCATATAATGCAGAAAATAAAAAAACAAGTAGAAAGCCTTTTCCTTGTTTTTTTATTTTATAATGTTACAATACTAAAAATTGAAAATATTTAACTAAGTTATTTTTCAGATAAATTAGAATAAAAGTCCCATAATCAATAGGAAGGTAGGTGGTATGTTAGAATTTTTATTAATTTTTATAAAAATTAAATCAATAATTAAATTAATTTTATTGAAAAATAAAAAAGAAAAAAATTAAATTTTTACTATTTTCTTTATAATATTATCTCAGTTAAGAGAAATATAATAAAATACGAAAAGGAATGATTAATTAAATGTTTAGATTTAAAAAAAATTTATTTTGTTTAAAAATTAGTTTGTTGATTTTTTTAGGATTTTTCTTAATTTCGAACATTAATATTATTGCTATGGAAGTAACAAATATTAATTCAGCAGGGAACAGTCAAGAAAACCCAATTCGCTCAATTTCTAATCATAATCCAAATACCGTCACAACAATAATTAAGTTATTTAAAAAAATAACTCATTATCAAAATATTGAAAACAAACAACTTATTTCCCATATTGAAACATTTAACCTTAGAACTGGCAAATTAGCAAATGTTACATATTATTATTCTGATGTTAAAAATAAAAAAGATTATAGAGAAGTTTTTGATATTAAAACGGGCGACATGATTAAAAAAATTAAGTATGATCATAAAACCGGTCTTATAAGTTACACTAATAGATTAAGATTAATACATTATTTATAATTTTAATTCTTAAAATTAAAAAAAATATATCAACATTTAACAGAATTAAATCATGTAGGTTATCAAATTTAAAAATAGTTGACTAGCCTATTGCTTATAGTAAAAAATTTTTTTATATTACAACATACGATTTACTAACAAATGAAACTTAAAATATTCAATCTTATAATTATGATGGAACCATAAATTATTAAGAGAAAACATAATATTTTAATATCAGCCATTAATTTAAATAATATTTTGGTAGCAACAAAATAGTTATTGTTAAATATCAAAACATTAATAACCACCATATTTAAATAAATTTAATTGGATTTCCCATTAATGACTAAACCATAATTAATAAAAATAAAAAAGTGTATAAAATTTTAAACCGATTGATTTTAAAAAAAAGAGAAATAACCAAAATAAAATTATAAAATAAAAATTTTCTGATCAACCTTAATATATGTTATTCAGAAATGAAATTCAAAAAACAGTTTGGTTGTATAAATATTTATAAATTAAATTGGAAATTATTATATTATTAACTTATAATTAAAAAATTTTTTATCGCTTCATTTGAAATAGCGTTTTTTTAAGACATATTTTTATTCTGTTAAAGATTAAAAAAATTTTGATAAAAAGACCAAAAATTAAAATTATTGGGAAACAGATAGTAGTTTAATTATTTAACATTATTATTTGATTATTTTAATTACTAAAGTTTTAGTTTTATAAATTAATTTAAAAAATTATCTTCATAATAAGAATCAAAATTGTTGTTGGTTTAATTAGTTACTTTTTATCATATATCAAAAATTATAATAAGTTCGAATTATTATTAAAGAAAACAGAGAATTGCTTAATAAAATTGCTTATATACTTTTAGAACAAGAAACCATTATGAGCGAAGAAATTGAAAAATTAGTTGTAACTAAGAAATAATAGTTTATCAAAAAGACTTTTCGGAGTCTTTTTTTATTATTTTAGTTCTCTAATCAAAATAAAAAAATTATGATGAAAAATTAACAATTGAAAAAGATTTTGAAGTTAAAATATGGATTTCAAAAAAAATATTTTATTCAGAATAAAAAATTATCAGTCGTATTTAAAGGAACTATATTTTTATTGATAATAATTTTCCAAAAGTCATCAACAAAATTCAAATTAATAAATATTTGAATAGGTTTTTAATTTAACAAATTAATTTAGATTTTTAAAATAATATTCTAAATGTTAATAATTTTTAAAGCTTTAGTTTTATTAAAGATAAAATTGTTTTTTTAATTTTGATAAAAATCGCTTTTAATTAACTAGTTTATTTTGAGTCTTTAAGTTTTTTAATAAAAAAATTCATGTTATAAATGGAATTTTAATGTTGTTTTTTGGTAATTATATTATTTTAGCGTTTTAGTAGCTTTATGATGTCTTTAAAATTATAATTAAAGTTATTATTAAGATTATTCAAAGGATTTTTTAAATGTTTTTAAAAATTATGGCAATTTTATTTATATTTATTTTAAATTTAGTGATTAGTTTATTATTGATTTTATTTTTTCTTAGAAAGGAGGAATAAAAATGTTAAAAATCAAAACCAATTATTTATCCATTTTAATTTTATTTTTGTTAATGGTTAGTAGTTTTAATTTATCAGTTAAAGGTCAAGAAATTAAAAATGTTAGTATTCATGATTTAAAATACAATCAATTAAAAAATTTAAAAAAAACATCATCACAAATAAAATTCATTAAACCTTTAAAGCATTTAGAATTTGACTTTGATGACCCTAATGAAAAAAACAAACAATTTACTTTAAGATTTTATTCTAAACAAGAATCAAAACAAGAATCAAAGAAAAAACGTATTGCTGAATTTTGTTTTTTTGAACTTCAAGGAGAATATCTTTTGACAATGGAAAATTTTTTTGAAGAAGATCATCAAAATTATGAAAAAGACGACGCAATTGACGAATATTTAGAAATATATCATGCACCAATATCTAATGAAAAAATACTTGTTAATATTGAACCAATTGAACCAATTGAACCAGAGACAAAAAAACAAAATACACAAACGCCAGTTGAAGACATAAATAATGAATCAAATAAACTAGTTAAGAACGTAAATAATGACACTAAACCAGTTGAAAAAAATAAAAAAACTAATTTAAAAATATCTTTTGCATCACTTTGGGATTATCAAACTTTAGGACAAGCATTTTTGGGAGTTAGTATGTTGATTTTTTTTATATTGTTTGTTTATCGATTTATAAAAAGTTTTATTAATTGTAATAAAGAGAATTAAAAAAAACTTAAATTTAAAATTAAAAATATGGTATTAATTTTATTTTTCTTAGAAAGGAACAGAATGGTAAAAATTAAAGCAAATTATTTATCAGTTTTATTTTTATTGAGTTTTTTGATTTTTAATAATTTTAGTTTATTTATTGAAGGTCAAGAAATTAAGAGGGGTAGGATTCATGATTTTGAATATCAAGATTTTGAAAATTATGAAGTATCGCAAATAAGTATAACTACTGCTCAATCTGTAAAATATTTAAAAATTAAAATTGAAAAATTAGAAAATCAAGTTTTTAATTTATCTTTTTTTGAGCAAAAAGTAATGAGGGATGATTTAATTTCTGCATTAATGCTGGAATTAAAAATTTCATCATTAGGAGAAAAAAAATTTGATTATAATTTTGCTATGCAAATACCTAAATCAGAACATCAATCAAATTCCAAAGGAATCGAAGAAAAATACAAAGTGCAAATAACAAAAATCTTTGAGAACCAAACATTGGAGGAATTACAAGCAATCTTAAAAGGTGAAAATCAACTAATTATTAATTCAGAATCAATTCTACCAATTAAAGAATCAGCAAAAAAATCAAATTCTACATCAGTTAAAGAATCAAATCAAACTACAACAATAATTCCTAAACACCAGGTTAAAAAATTAAAAGAACCGGTTGTGGAAATTAGTAAACATGCTTTGGGTCCTGAAATTATTACGGTTTATTTAGGTGAAGAAGCGACTTATGAGGATGTTAAAACATACATGGCAAATTCTCTAGGCATATCGAAAGAAAATGTAATTTTAAAAAAAGTAGGTTTTAATCATAATCAATTTGAACCATCTGATGAAGAAGAACAAGAAGAAGTTAAAAATAAAATTGTTTTTTTTAATACATTATTATTAAAAACAGACGAATCCAAAAATAAATACAAAGATCTTTTAGCTATTTATCAAAATAAAACAACTGAAGATAGTAGAATTAATAAAATGGGAACTGATATAGAATTAATCCCAGAAATTTTTAAAAATTCTGATAAAATTTATTATTTTTGGAAAAAATCTACAGAAAAAATATCTAAAGAAGATAATCACCAATTAGTTGAAGATATAAATAATAGAACAAATGAACAAGTTGAAAATGTAAATAATGACAATAAAATTGAACCGGTTAAAGAAGAAAAATCTTCATTTAAAAATATCTTTTATGCATCACTTTGGGATTATCAAACTTTAGGACAAGCGTTTTTGGGAGTTAGTATGTTGATGTTTTTTATATTGTTTGTTTATCGATTTCTAAAAATTTTTATCAATTTGTGATAAAGGGAATTAAAAAATACTTCAATTTAAAACTATTGTTATTAAAATTAAAAAAAATATATTATTAGTTTTTTTAATTTTAATGATTTTGTTATTTTTTAATATTTTAAAAGTGAAAAAAAATACCTTATGTCATTATTTTTCGGATAGTTATTTTTTTGGTGATAGGTATTTTATTAGAATAAATCAGTCGTATTTAAAGGTTTCTTTTCTATGAATAATAAAACAGTGCGTTAGTTCTTATTCACTGATGAAGATACTACATTGGGATTTTTAAATCCGGAAACTTAAAAACCTGTTTTTTGAGAACCCAATTTGACTGTAGTTAAAACTGTAAGTTCAAAATGATTTAAAAGTATAGCTAATTTTTTTTAATTGAGTTAAAAATTATTCAATTTGTTAATTAGTTTGATATATTGAAGTATTTTTTTCATGTTTATTTATTATTTTTTTCAAATTTTTATTAATAATTATAAAAAAATATTATTAAATAAGTGAAAAGGTTAATTAATTATGAATAAAAACCATGTTATTTTAAAATTTCATGGTTTAAATTAGTTTGGATATATTTATTTAATACAACCAATTGGTTGTATTTTTAATTTAAAAAACTATTCTCATTGTTAACAATAAAAAAGAAGATTAAAAATTTATTTAGAATTGGGGATTAATTAATTGATAAATAAATTTTTATTTTTAGGAAATCAAAACAAAATTAAATCTCTTTAGGATTATTGCGATAAAATTAAATATTTCGATGAAATTGAATATTGAATTAATCAAATTGGTATTTATTGCCAAAAATAAAAAACATTTCCCAATAACTAATTAAAATTTTATTTGTTTTAAAAAAAACTCAATTTTTTCTTTAACCCCTCAGTTTTATTTTTTGATGTTAAAACGGTAATTAAATTAAATATTATTGATTAAAAAATCAAAATTAAGCTATTTGAAAAAATTATTTTAATTAAGATCCAGATTCTCAAAAGAGGATCTTGATTTTTTAATATTAAAAGATATGATGAATATCATTAATATTTTAGATAATTATGTTGATTGTATTTTAAGAACTGATTTTAAAATTAGATTTTTCAATAGCTATTAAAAATTTTTATCTTTATTGACTTTCTTTTTAAAATTACATTATTTAATTATTCTTTGTTGTTAGGTTGATTTGATTATTAATGTTTGGAGATAATTTTAAATATTATTGAAACGGATTAATATATGATCTTAATTATTTTATAGATTAAATTTGGTTAACGATAGTTAAATAAAAAAAAACTCTCTTAAAAGAGAGTGGGATCATGATGTTTGAATTTAATTTTTTACTTTTGGTAGTTCATAAACAGGTGGTTTTATACTGATAATTTGACCTTGTCGATTGTATTTAGTATCTTGTCTTTGACCATTAACGATTATATTCAGTTATCTCTAATTCAGGCTTGGTTTTAGGATCATTGGGATTAACATTAAACATCATATAATTATCATCCATATGATAATAAGTTATTATTTTTTTAAACTTATTAGCTTGATAATATTTCATTAAATCTAATAAGTTGTTCAAAATTTAGTGTTTTAACATAATATTCTTTTACAACTAATTCATCATTTTGATTAAATTTATTAATTATTTTACTATAGGTTGCGTTAACTTCAATTTTGGTTTTTTGCGGATCAATATTTTTATCTAAAATTTCGTACCGAATTGGGTAATTAGTATTAAGAAATTCCGATGTTATTTGTGGTAATTGAACATCATAAAATTGTTTTTCTTGAATATTAAATTTATTTTGATAAGGTGCCATTTTTTCCATTATTTCAACTAATTCATGATAAAAATTTATTTTTTTATCTTTAGCTTCAGCTTCAGTAGTCGCATTGAGAATAGCATTTTGAGTTTCAGTAAGTTTTTTCATAATGATGTTAATATCCCAATTATTATTAGCATCCAAATCATTTAAAGTTTGATCACTAGGTAAATCCCGATGATTTAAAAATTGTGAAAATTTATCGAGATTTTTTTGCTTATTCACAGTTTTAAAAAATAATAACCACCCAATAACTAAACTAATTAAACTTAATATACCTATTATGAATAAAAGTTTGTTTATTTTTGACATTTTTATTACTTTCTAATAAAAAAAATCACATTTTTATTATACTTATTTTTTTAGCTTTTAAAAAACTAGTAGTTATTTGGATATTGTAATCATACTGATAGAAAACATATATTTAACTATTAGGTTATCAAACTATTTCAATTAATTTTTTTATTTTAAATTATTGTTGTTAAAAAAATACTAAATTAGCTAAATTAGATTGAATCAAATTCATTATTACTGGCAAATATTTTGCATAATGTTAGACATTAAAAATATAAATTTGTATATTACCTTAAATTTCAAAATTAGGTCGATATTAAATACTTTTTAAAATTAAATAATTAATTTATCTAGTTTTTAAAAGTCTAAAGTTTTGAAACATTTCGATTTTTAACATTTTTGTTTCTTTTAAAAAACAAAAAAATCGATATTTAATATCGATTAAATAATTAATTTATTTAGTTTTAAAAATTCTAAAGTTTTGCAAAACACTTCGTTTTTTATATATAAAAAAATTGTTTTACAAACTATTTTTTAATAATTATAAAAATTTTTTAAAAAATTATTTTTGCTTTTCGCATTTCAACTAAAATTAAATTGGTTACTTCCGAAATTGAAGTTTTTAAATCATCTACTTTAATTTCTAAAAAATGTGTTGGGGGTTGATTTTTAAAATATTTAACTAAAGGCAAGGTTTCTTTTTTATAGACTACTAAACGTTTTAAAAAAGTTTCTTTTTGATCATCTTTTCTTTGGATCAAAGGGGTTTGATCATCATCACAAAACCATAAATTTCGCGGAATTTTTGTTTTAATATGATAAATGTTACCACATTTAGAACAAATTCGACGTCCAGTAATTCTTTTTTGTAAACATTCTTCAGAAGTATTTAAATAAATGACCGCGGTTAAATTAATTTTTTTAGTTTGAAAAAAATTTTTTAGCATTTTGGCTTGAGCTAAATTACGTGGAAAGCCATCAAGTAAAAATCCTTTTTTAAATTTATCTTCGGATAAATAATCTATAATCATTTTGTTAGTGATTTCATCCGGCACTAAAAGTCCTTTTAAAATATAAGTTTTAGCTAATTTTCCTAATTCAGTATTTTGACTGAAATTTTTTCGAAACATATCACCAGTAGAAATATTATAAAGTTGAAACATTTGCGAAAGAAGAGCAGCTTGAGTTCCTTTTCCCGTTCCTGGAGCTCCTAATAATATTATTTTCAATTTTTTTCCTTCCTGAAAGTTAACTTGGTTAAATTTAAGGATAACTTTTAAGTTGATTTACGGTATATTTTTGTCTGAAAATTTTTAAAAAAATTTTAAATTGTTCAAATTTAAATCAAAAAATATTGAAGTTTAATTTTAATAATAATTTTTTGATTCAACTATTCCAATTTTTAAAACTATACTTAATATTTATAACATATAAAATAATAATTTTCAATCTAAATTATAAAAAATAAAAAATCGTGTTATAATTGTATATATATATGTAAAATATTTCATTGTTTATGTATAAATATTAAAAGTATTTTAATTTAAAAAAATATTTTGTGAAAATGGGGTTATATATTAACGTGTCAAATTTTAAATTACCTAAATTATCTTATAATTATGATGCTTTAGAACCTTTTTTTGATGCTAAAACTATGGAAATTCATTATACTAAACATCATCAAACTTATGTTGATAATTTGAATCAAGCTGTAAAAAATTATCCAAATTTAGATTATTCTTTAGAAGAAATGTTAACAGATTTAAATTTAGTTCCAACCGCTATTAGAACGGTTGTACAAAATCACGGTGGCGGTCATTTTAATCATTCTTTTTTTTGGCAGATTTTAAAATTAAATTATCAAAAAACTCCGCAAAACGAACTAGCTAATTTAATTAATCACCATTTTGGATCTTTAGAAAATTTTAAAAATGAATTTAGTACTGCCGGGAAAAAACTTTTTGGTAGTGGTTGGGTGTGGTTATTATTAACTTCAGAACAAAAATTAATAATTACTACTACTGTTAATCAAAACA
Source organism: Candidatus Phytoplasma pyri (assembly GCF_046600495.1). Lineage (NCBI taxonomy): Bacteria > Bacillati > Mycoplasmatota > Mollicutes > Acholeplasmatales > Acholeplasmataceae > Candidatus Phytoplasma > Candidatus Phytoplasma pyri. The sequence goes on from NZ_JBKIOZ010000006.1 coordinate 13,468, forward strand.
CTCCTTTACATTTAGGAACACCATTATTAGGCTTAGATTTATGGGAACACGCTTATTATTTAAGTTTTCAAAATCGTCGTCCTGATTACATTGAAGCTTTTTTTAGTGTTATCAATTGGTCACAAGTAGAACATAATTTAATGGCAGTTTTAAAAAAATAAAAATTTTCCTCATTAATTTTGAATTCGTAAAGGAATAAATCTTTTGTTATGAAAAAACCAAGTTTAATACGTATCGAAGTGCTTATTTTATTATATCAATATGATTTTTACCTTCAGGATTTAAAGTTTTTGAATTATACTACTAAACCTCAAAGTTTGTTATTTTTTCAAAAAATTATTCCTAAAATAACTTTAATTGACGAAATTATTCAAAAAAATCTTTATAATTATCAATTAAGACGATTAAATAAAGTGGACCAAGCTATTTTACGTTTAGCTACGTTTGAATTATTAGAAAATAAGATTATAGCACCGATTATTATTGATGAAGCGTTAGAGTTAACTAAAAAATATTCGGAATTAGATGATCAAAAACAACATAAATTTAATAATAAAATTTTAGATCAAATTTATCATAGTTTGAAATTTCCCAAAATTCAATCGGAAGTTAAAAAAGTCTCTGAAAATCATATCTAAAGTTATTTTTTCTCTAATTTTTGGTTAGAGATTTTTTTATTTTCAATTAAACTAAAAAAATTAAAAATAAAGCTTAAAAAATTTTATTTTTAGGAAGAACTGAATTATTTTGCAAAATTATATTAAAGATAAATTACAAAAATTAAATTTTTCTGATTTAACACCTATCCAAGAAGCGGTTTTTAAAAATTTTTCTCAGCCGCACCATTTAATTGGTTTGGCACCAACGGGTACTGGCAAAACTCACGCTTATTTATTAGCGATTTTAAGTCAAATTGATGTTAATCAAGCTTTTGTGCAAGCGGTAATCATTGTACCAACGAATGAATTAGTTTTACAAATTTTAAAAATGTTACAAGCTATTCCGGAAAATAAAGTTCAAACACGAATTTTTTATGGTGGCATGGATAAAAAAAGAACTAGTTTAAAATTACAAAAACGTCAGCCTCAAATGGTTATTGCGACTCCAGAAAAATTATTTGAATACGTGATTACATTGGGTCAATTAAAAATTAATCGTATTCTTTTTTTGGTTTTAGATGAAGCCGATATGTTGTTAGATCAAAAATTTTTATCTTTTTTAAAACCTTTAATGATGGCTAAATCAAAACCGAAAATAATGTTATTTTCAGCTACTTTTAAGCCATTTTTAATTAATTTTGTTAAACAAAACTTTGGTCCGACTTTAGTAATTAATTTAACTAAAAGTTATTTAAAAAATATTAAATATTATTTATTAAAAAGTAATGATAAATTAAAAACTTTAACCACTTTAACCCAAAAATTAAAACCTTATTTGGCTTTAATTTTTGTTTCTCGTAAACAAGATCAATTACCAATTTTTGAAACTTTAAAAAAACACCATTTAAATGTTTTTAACTTTTCATCAGATCTATCAGTTAAACAAAGAAAACAAAGTTTAAAAGCAATTGAAAATTTAAAATATCAGTATATTATTGCTAGTGATTTAGCCGCTCGTGGTTTAGATTTAGATATTTCTTTAGTGATTAATTATGATTTACCTTTACATTTGGAATTTTTTCAACATCGCTCCGGTCGAACTGGGCGTATGGGCAAACCAGGGGAAGTAATTACTATTTATAACGAATCAGAAATAAAAACAATTCATAAATTAAAAAATCAACATTTTAATTTCCAACAAATGATTTTAACTAGACAAGAAATTGAAATTCTGAAACCCAAACCCGAGCGTAACCGTAAATTACCTTTAATTAAAACTCCTCGAAAAAAAAATAAAATTAGATCAATTTCTAAATATTCCTCAGGAAAGAAAAAAAATGCTTAAAATTGGTTGTTTTGTGTCTTTAAAAAAACCAGCTATGTTTTATGGAGCGGTTCAAGCCGCTATTGCTTTTCAAGCTAATACTTTTATGGTTTATAGTGGCCCACCGACTAACGTTCACCGGTTGGCAATAGATGATTTTAAAATTCCTGCCGCTTTAAAATTATTGAACCAACACCAAATTAATCCTGATGATTTAGTTGGTCATGCTCCTTATATTATTAATTTATCTAATCCTAATCCACTTAAACGTGCGTTCGCAGTTGATTTTTTAACTCAAGAAATTATTCGTTTTAACGAAATGAAGATTAGTCAAATGGTACTCCATCCCGGCAATGCGTTACAACAAACTAAAACTATTGCTATTGAACTAATTGCTGATGGGCTTAATCAAATTTTAAAAAATACCTCTCATTGTCGAACTAAAATTGCTTTAGAAACAATGGCCGGCAAGGGTACAGAAATCGGGCGAGAATTTCAAGAACTGCGAGCTATTATCCAATTAATTCAGGATCAAAGTCGAATTGCGGTTTGTTTTGATACTTGTCATGTATTTGATGCCGGTTATGATATTAAAAATAATTTTTTCAAAGTAATTGAACTTTTTGATCAAACTATTGGTCTGAAATATCTTTCTTGTTTTCATATTAATGATTCTAAAAACGGTTTAGGGAGTAAAAAAGATCGACACGAAAATTTAGGTTTAGGACAAATTGGTTTTAAGGCATTAATGACAATTATTTATCATCCTTTATTTTTATCTTTACCAAAAATTTTAGAAACCCCTTATGTGAATGGTCAACCAATTTATCAACAAGAAATTCAGATGATTAAAACAAAAAATAATGGTCTCGAAATGGGTGTTTTGAATGATTAAAATGATATATTTTTATTTATCATTTTAATTATATATTCTGTTTGATATTTTTTTATGACGAAAACTAATCAATTTCACACCGCTATTGATAAAAAAATAATTGGTTGTCAGTTAAGATATGAAATAAATATTGATTATTATAATCAATTAGTTATGGTAATTAATGAAATGATAGATAAAATTTTATTTTACCGATTTTGGATTTTATATATTAGATAAAGTTTAAAAATTAAAATTAAGGATATTAGAATATGATAAAAATTATTTTAGAAAAAATGTTAGCTTTGATTGGTTTATTTTTAGTGTTATTTTTAGCTTTTTTTTGGATTGACGGTGTTCATCCTTACGAAATTTTTAAAACCGTTACTAATATGCCTAAAACTACCATTTTAAATCAAGAACTTCCTAAAGAATCGAATCAAGAGCTTCCTAAAAAACCGACTCAAGAACTTCCTAAAGAATCTAATCAAGAGCTTCCTAAAGAATCGAATCAAGAGCTTTCGGTTACTCCTTAAAATACTTTGAGTTCTTAAAGAATTTTAGAATTAATAATCATAACTTCAAATATGATGGTAGATTAATCAACCCAATAAGAGCTTCCTCGTTCTAATAACTTGCAGTCGCCACACATAGTTGCTTTTTAATTTAATTAAGTTATAGACTCTCATTTTTATTAATCAAAATGAGTTTTTTTAACTTATTAAAATAAAAATTTAATGATTGGGTTTTAAAAATGAAAAAACAAACTAAAGAACAAAAAATTAGAAAAATGTTAAAAAGTGCTAACTTATTAACTTTAAAAATTGTAGTTTTAAAAAATTTAAATACTAAAACCAAATATCTTAAAACGAAAAATATTTTATTTGTTAATCCACAAGTTAAACATTTAGTTTTTCAAATCTTAGCAAAACAAAAATTCGATTAATTTAGGACCAATATTTTAATAGGCGATTTTCAATGTTAAATATTAATTCAGGCATGATTTTACTGTTATGAAGTTTAAATTTATAATATATTGAATATTAAAATTAATTTAAAAAAATTAACCATGTATTATTTTTTCTAAAATTTATGTTAATTTTAAATATGCTCCAAGTTTAAAATTAAAAAAATATATTAAACAAAAATAAAATGTTTAATATATTTTTTTAATTATTTTAAAAAATTATTACTCTTATTTAAAATTTAAATATTAATAGTGATAATTTTTATTAGAAACAAGGGATGTTAATGTTATTTATTTATAATAAAAATTTTTTCTTTAAAATTATAATATTTTTGGTTATTTTTAGTTTTTTAAATTTAATCTTTATTAAAGGCGAAGTTAATAGTGGTTTAAATAATGGCGATTCTGATTCTTTAATTCCATCCACCCCAGCTATAATTCCATCTATTAAAACAACTTCAGATAATTCTCAAGAATATGATGATTTAAATAATCAAATCTCAATGGAAAATTCTGTTTTATCGTTATATATAAAAGGCGAAAATATGTTTAAACTTGAGATTAAATTTAAAACTTTTATATATTCTTTAGAAATGAGATCATCTAATTTTTCTAATATAAATATTAAATTTATTGATAATACTGAATCAAATTATAATCCTAGTTCCAACAAAATTTTAACTAATATAAAATCAATAGAATTTCAATATTATAATGGTGATAAGACAATATTTTCTAATCAAATATTAGAAGAAATTGATCCTAGTACTAGTCAAAAAAAAATTTTTTATGGTTTTTTAAAAAATATTTTTGCAAACGGTGAATTTATTATTTACGATTTAAAATGTTCAATATTTTGTAAAGAAAATAGTAAAACTACCGAAATATCAACATTGAAACAAAATACTGATGATTCAAAAGAATTATTTTTAAATAAGTTTACTAAAAATAATGATCATCCACTCCAAAATCAGTTAAGCGATGTTCCCCCAACTCCTTTTTATACGAATTATTATTTTTTATTTGGGTCAATAGTTATTATTTTGATTATAGGTGGAAGTATTTTTTATTTGGGTTTTAAAAAAAATTTGAATTAAATTATATTTTAAATTAAAATATTTTTTTAATCAATTATTACAGTTTTGTCAAAAAAAAACATTTTGTGAATTTTGATTGATTTGCATTAAATAATTGCAATTAATTAACCACCTTTTTAGGTGGTTATTTTTTTTAAAAAATAATGCAAATTTTTTTTAAAATCCGAAAAGAATTTAAATAAAAATAAAAAAAATTTATTTTTCATTTTTTAATTGCTTTATATTTGACATTTTTTTTAAAAATGTTACTATTATTAATAATAATAAATATTTTATTATTTTTTATTATAAAAAAATATTATTTTATATTAATTCTAATGATATAAAAATTAATAATATTGTTTAAATATTTAATTAAAATAATATAAAAATGAGGAAAAATTAGTATGGTTTATGGGTAAAAATAAAAATAAAAATAAAAATAAAAATTCATTAGTGCCAAAATTTTTTAGTCTAGAATTAAAAATTTTAATTTTTTTAAATTTTTTACTTTTAATAATTAATGTTTCTTGTGTTTTATATAAATTTGAGCATTTACCCAAAATTCCTTATTATTATGGTTTTATAGAATATATAGAAACATATAAAAAAAAATAATAATAATAATGACAATTGGAATTTAATTATAGAGTATTATTATTTTAAATTTAATTGTTAATTTTTTATTGATTGATATTTATAAAATATTTTATTTTTTTAATTAGTTTTTAATAAAAATTATTATATTAAAATAAGATTATGTTAAATTTCTTTTAAAATTATTATTTAAATTTAATTGAAATTTTAAGTTTTGATTAAATATTAAATGATTTTAAAAAATATTATTTTATATTGATATTAATTAAAATAGATATTTTTAGATTAAAAAAATAATACCATTATAAAGAAAGAATTTTTAATATGATTTTGTTGGATTTTTTTTTAAAAAAAATATTTTTTTATTTTTTTTTGTTTTTTTTATTGTTTACAATTTATATACAAGCTATTAATAATTCAAAACCTTGTCATGAATTGGTACAAAAATCAAATTTTAAAGTTGATTTAAAAAATCCTGTATCTTCTTTTTCATTAGTACATAAAAAAAACAACGCAGAACAATTTTTAGAAATAATTCCTGATCCTACCATTCAACAAGTTGTTAATTGTATTTGGGAAGAAAAATTAGCTTCATGTAAAACTTATACAAAAGTTTTTGAATCTAATAGAGATTATACTTTTTCAGAATTTTTTGCAATTTGTGAAAAATATTTTGGTAGAGAAAAAGACATAAGTAATAGACTGGTACAAAAATCTGAATATCGAATTAAATTTAAAGGTAATCAGTTTTCTTTATTAAATGCTAGTTTACCTTTAAACAATAATGATATGAATTTAGGTTTTTATCTAATAACTAGACCTAAAACTGAAACGCCATTAACTACAACAACATTTTCCCCATTTGTTTTAGAATCTAGAAAAGAAGAAAAACCAGAGTTAACATTATTTTCTAATATTGAAACTTTGGTTATTAAAAAAGAAGAAGATATTATAAATAATAAAAACATTATTTTTACAATAGCAAATATTATTAATAAAGAAGTTAATAATCAAGCAAATGTTCCAATTTCAACTAATAAAGATCAAAAGGTTTTTATAAAATTTAATAGTGATATTTATTGTAATTCTATTAAAAGTAATAGTATTGAAGAAAATTTTTTGATTTTTGATACTGCCGCTACAGAAGTTATTAAATATTGGATTGATCAAAATCAACAAATTTTACAAATAGAAAAAAGTGATTCATCAAAACAACCATTATTGAAAATGGCTTGTAAGAATGATCTTTCAGATATTAATAATATTAAATTTATCATTTATCCAAATATTGATTTAAAAGATTCTATTCAAACAATAAATTTTATACCTCTAGAAGTTAATCAAGGTTTAGAATCAAAATTTTCATCATTAACAATTATTAACAATCATTAAAATTTTTAAATAAAAAAATAGGAGTAAGAAATATAAAATGACAACAGATAGTCCACAAGATAAAAAAAAATTATTAATTTATGCATCATTTTCAATTTTATTTTTAGCGTTAATCGTTGTTTATAGTTTTTTTCTGTATTCTGGAAAATCAAATTTATCAGAATTACAACAAGCATTAACAAAAGAAGCAACAACAGTTGCAGAATTAAAAAAAAATGCAGGCAAATTAAAAACTGAGTTAGATGAAACTACAACTAGATTAAAAAGGGAAATAAATCAACAAAGTAAAACTGAATTAGAAACAACTGCAGACAAATTAAAAACTGAATTAGATGCAACTACAACTAAATTAGCTGCATTAGAAAAAGGTATAGTAGAAACAAAAGATACTGAATTAGCAGTAGACCGATTGAAAAAAACAAGAGATTTAACCATTTTGGAAAATAAAATTTTTACAGCTCAAGAATTGAAAGATGCTGGATTTACAGTTCCAGTTTTGAAAGAAAAGGGTTATGAAGCTAAAAAATTGAAAGCTGTTGGATTTGCATTAACAGAATTGAAAGATGCTAGATATACAGCTCAAGATTTGAAAGCTGCTGGATATAATGCTAAAGAATTGAAAACTGCTGGATATACAGTTCAAGATTTAACAACTGCTGGATATACAGTTCAAGATTTAAAAGCTGCTGAATATACAGTTACAGATTTGAAAGATTTAAAAGCTGCTGGATATTCAGTTAAAGATTTGAAAGATTTAATTGTTGGAGAAATTACAGCTTCACAATTAAAAAAAGTTGGATATGATGCTAAAGAATTGAAAGCTGTTGGATATACAATTCAAGATTTAACAACTGCTGGATATAATGCTAAAGAATTGAAAGTTGCTGAATTTACAGCTAAAGAATTGAAAGATTTAAAAATTAAAGATTCAGCCAATAATGAAAGAAAAATTACAGCTAAAGAATTGAAAGATGCTGAATTTACAGCTAAAGAATTGAAAGAAGCTGAATATGCAGTTGAAGATTTGAAAGATTTAACTAATAATGAAAATAAATTATTATTTACAGCTAAAGAATTGAAAGAAGCTGGATATGATGTTATTGAAAATTTGAGAAAAGCTGGATATAATGTTAAAGATTTGAAAGAAGCTGAATATACACCTCAACAATTAAAAGATTTAAATAAAGTTACAACTAGAAAATTTACAGCTCAAGAATTAAAAGCTGCTGGATATGCAATTAAAGAATTAAAAGATTTCACTGATGAAAAATTTACACCTCAACAATTAAAAGATGCTGGATATACAGCTAAAGATTTTAAAACTGCTGGATATGATTTTAAAGAA
>NZ_JBKIOZ010000007.1:0-19230 GCF_046600495.1 Candidatus Phytoplasma pyri
CTTTTAAATCTTTTAACTCGCATCCTCCTTCTTTTAATTCTAGAAGACTAAATAATAAAGTTTGTTTTTGAGGATCGCTATCTGTTTTTCTTAATTGATCCGCATAAAAACCAGCTTTTATAAAATCTTTGACTTCAAAACCAACTTCTTTTAATTCTTCTAATCCGTATCCTCCTTCTTTTAATTTTAGAAGACTAAATAATAAAGTTTGTTTTTGAGGATCAGCATCTGTTTTTCTTAATTGATCCGCATTAAAACCAGCTTTTTTAAAATCTTTGGCTTCAAAACCAACTTCTTTTAAATCTTCTAAATTATAACCACTTTCATATAAATCTTTGACTTTAAAACCAACTTTTTTGAAATCTTCTAAAGTAAAAGCTTTTTCATTATTAGAAGCTTTATTTTTAGTTAGATCTTTTAAATCTTTTAACTCGCATCCTCCTTCTTTTAATTCTAGAAGACTAAATAATAAAGTTTGTTTTTGAGGATCGGTATCTGTTTTTCTTAACTCATCTGCTTTAAAACCGGATTGTTTAAAATCTTTGACTTTAAAACCAAATTTTTTTAAATCTTCATTTTTAAAACCTGATTTTTTTATTTGTTCACTTGTGCGTGGATGTTTTTTAATCTCATTTATAAAATTTTTAATAGTTTTAGCAAAAACATTTTCTGTTGTATCAATATTATTTGATTCTAAACCTTTTATACTAATTAAAAAATTTAAAAGATAACAAAAAGTTAAAAAAGTAATTATATAAAAAAATAATTTAATAATTATTTTTACAAAAATTTTTTTTTTTTTAAATTTTACTATATTCATTATATATTTCATTTTTAATTATTAAAAAAATACACCCTTCTCAATTTTATAATAATTTAATTATTAATAAAATAATAATAAAAATTTTATTTTTATTAAAAAATTAAAAATAACATTAATATTATATTATTTATTATTATAAAAATAAAAAAAATTTAAAATTATGTTTTTTTGTTTTATAATTATGTGTATCATAAAAAAATTTTTATTTCTTATAAATTAAAGTAATACAAATTTTCTAAATTATTATTTATAGAAGGCATATAAAAAATTTATATTTTCTTAGTTTTTAAAAAAATATAAATTATATAATAAAATTAAAGTATATTTTAAAAAATATTAATAAAAAGTTATTATTATGATTCTAGATGAAGTTAATAAATTTAAAAAAATAGTTTAAATATTTCAAAGATAAAAAGATAGATTATTAAGATAAATTTTAAAAAATAATTAAAATTTTTAATTTTATAATTATTAAATTTATTTATTATGATATTTAAAAAATTATGAATTTAATAAAATAAATTTTGAAATTTTAGTAATTTAACGAATTAAAATTAATTTCACTATCTTTAATTACAAATATAATTACACAATATCTTTGATTTCAATTAATGTAAATTTTTTTAATAATTTAAAAGATATCATAAAAAATACTATACATACATATATATTAAAAAATAAAATTGATATTTTTATCTAAACTTATATCTAAGAAATAAAAAAATTAGAATTAAGGTAAAAATTATTAACCTTTATTTTCGAGTTAAAAAAGAAAATATAAAATAGTTTATTAAATTATTATTAGGCTAAAAAAATAATAATAAATTATTTAGATAATAAATATAATATTATAAATATTTTATAAGTTTTAAAAATTTTATATTTATAATTTTTACATTGTTGTTATAAGAAGATAGTATTAAAAAAATTAAATTGATATAAAATAATACACACACAAATCGATGTTATTGATAAATATTTATTGTGTGGCTTTAGTGTTTTAATTTTGGGAGAGATAATATTATTCTTAAAAAATTAAATTTCCTAAATTTATCACAATCATTTAAAAGGATAAAGATAAAAAATGATTAATTTTAAAAGAAATTTTTTAAATAAAAAAAATATTATGATATTAATAGTTATAATATTTATTGCTATTTATTTGTTTTTATTTTTATTTGTTAGAAATAATAATAAAATTATTAATTTAGCAAATTTTGAATTTGATAAAAAAATATATTTAAATATATTAAAATTAAATGATTATAATAAAATAAAAATTACTGAAGATAATAAAATTAAAGAAAAAATTATAAAAGAATTTTCAAGATATATTGAAAAAAAAATAGAAATATTTAGTAAAAATTTTTCAGAAAAAATAAATTTATTACAGGAAATAGATTTTAAATTTGATAATAATAAAACAAATACTATTGATTTAATAGCTAAACCAACATCTCATTATTTTGAAAATAAAAAAACTTTTTTATTTGAAATTGTCGATTACCGTAAAGATTTATCTAAATTGAATATTAATTATATTTTTACAGAAAATATAAATTTAAATAATATTAATGATGAATTAAAATTAAAAATAATTTTACCACAGATTCAAAAAGATACTTATTTTAAAAATTTAAGTCTAGACGATATTGAAATTAATTTAGTATCTTTAGCAGAAAATAAAATCATTATTAAAGCTAAACCAAATTCTTGTAATTTTAAAAATCAAAAAGAAATATTTTTAAAAAGATTATTAAAATTACCAATCAATATTGATGAAATTAATACAAGAATAATTGTTTCCAGTTTACAAAATTTATCAAAAAATATTATTCTTGTAAAAGAAGAAATTATTCAACAATTAAAAACAGAAATAAAAATGTCTGATATAACTTTAGAAGATATCGATATAGAAATGAATTTACCAGAAAATAAAATTATTATTAAATCTAATTCTATCAACCCTAATTTTAAAAATCAAAAAATTTTTCATTGGGAAATTATAGATTATAGAAGAGATTTATCTAAAATTGTTGTTAATAATATTTGGTTAATTAATCAAAATATTATAAATAGTAATTTGTTATTATCTATAAAAAAAGAAATTTTATCTCAAATAAAAAAAGATTATCATTTTTCTAATTTAACTTTAGATGATGTTGATATTGAAATTAAAACAGAACAAAATAAAATTATTATAAAAGCTAAAAAATCGTCTTTAAATTTTAAAAATGAAAAAACTTTTAATTTGCAAAATATAGATAATAGAATGGATTTATCAAAAATAAAAAATGAAAAAATTTATATAATTTTAGAAAAAATAAAAAATAATGATCATGGTTTAATTGAAGAAATTATTTCACAAATTAAACAAAAAAATAAACTTGATAATTTTAATTCTAAAGAAATTGATATTAAATTTTTAACAACTAATGAAATTATAGTAAAACCTAACGCTGAATCTATTTATTTTAAAAATGAAAAAATTTTGAAATTTATATCAGAAACAATTAAAACAGATTTTAAAAATATTAAACTTAATAATGTTTTTATTAATGAACAAAATTTAGAAAGAATAGATATTATTAAATTCGAGATTATTTCACAAATTAAAAATTCAGATTCTTTTTTTTCTGATTTAACTTTAGATGATTTTGATATTGAACTTAAAATAGAAGAAAATAAAATTATTATGAAAGCCAAATCAACATCTTTGAAATTTAAATATCAAAAAATATTAAATTTGATTAAAAAAAAAGAGAAAAAAGATTTAAAACAACTTAATATTGAAATAAACACTTTAAAAATTAGTGAACAAAATTTAATAAATGAAAAAGCTGTTAAAATTGAAATTATTCCACAAATCCAAAATTTAGATCTTCTTTTTTTTAATTTAACTTTAGATGATTTTGATATTGAAATTGAAACAGAAAAATTTGAAATTATTATTAAAGCTAAACCAACATCTCCTAATTTTAAAAATGAAAAAAAAATTTCTTTTCTTCTGAATGTAAATAAAAAAGATTTAAAAAATATTAAAATTAATAATATTTATGCATCGGAAAATAATAATTTACAATCAATTAAATCAATAGTTCTTGAAGAAATAAAAAAAAACGACCCCTTTTTTTTCAATTTAACTTTAGATGATTTTAATATAATTTTTAATGAAGAAAAAAATAAAATTTTTGTTCAGTCTAAGGATACATCTAATAATTTTGAACGTCAAAAAATTTTGAATTTTCACAAAATTTCTTTAAAAACAGATTTAGCTGATATTAAAATTAATTATATTTTTATTAATAATGAACAAGATTTATCTATTAATAGTAATAATTTTCAAAAATTTATAACCAAAATACAAAAAGAACCAAAATTTAATAATTTAAATTTAAGTGAAATTGATATTGAATTTAAAAAAGAAGAAAATAAAATTATTATTAAAGCTAAACCAACATCTTCTAATTTTAAAAATGAAAAAACATTTTTTATTACTCATAATAATTTTTATGACATCAAAAAAGACTTACGTATTGATAATTTTAGTGATATTATTGTTATTAAAAAGAAAAATCTTTCATATTATGATAATAATAAAAAAGAAGTTTTAAAACAATTAAGTAAAAATGATTTTTTTTCTGATTTAACTTTAGATGATTTTGATATTGAAATTAAAAAAGAAGAAAATAAAATTATTATTAAAGCTAAACCAACATCTTCTAATTTTAAAAATGAAAAAATTTTATCTTTGTTAATAATTAATGAAAAAAAAAATATAAATGAATTAACTATAGATTTTTTTAATTTAGACAAAAAAAATAAAAATAATTTGGAAAAAATAAAAAAATCATTAATTTCACAAATTAAAAATTCAGATTCTTTTTTTTCTGATTTAACTTTAGATGATTTTGATATTGAAATTAAAACAGAACAAAATAAAATTATTATAAAAGCTAAAAAATCGTCTTTAAATTTTAAAAATGAAAAAACTTTTAATTTAAAAATGATAGATAATAGAATAGATTTAATAAAAATTAAAAATTTTGAAATTCTTATTAAAAAAGAAGATTTAGAAAATGAGAATTTATTTAAAAAAATAGTTTTACAAAAAATTCAATTATCTGAGCCACAAGTAAATTCTCTTTGGAATAATTTAACTATTGATGATTTTGAAATTATAAAAAATTTACCAAAAACAATAATAGTTCAAGCTTTAGAGGAATCAAATAATTACAAAAATAAAAAACAATTATCTTTAAAATTTGAATATTCTAAAACTGATTTAGAAAATTTAAAAAATTTAAAAACAATATCTTTAGATTATAAAAATATTCTAACAGATAATTATCATGACCCAAATTTTAAAAATTATATTAAAGAAACAATTTTTTCAGAAATTAAAAAAATAACTAGTTTAAATGATTTAGATGAAAAAAATTTAACATTGTACATTGATACTGATCAACAATCAATGAAAGTAATAGCTAATGAAAACAATAAATATTTAAAAAATTCTAAAAATTTTATTTTTGTAATTGATGATCCAAGAATTAGTTTGACAATTATAAATTTACCTAAATTAGAAATTAATTATAATGAAATTGGAATAAAAAATAATTATAATGAAATTGGAATAAAAAATAAAATAATGGAAATGATTAAAAAAATACCAAATTTCGAAAATATTTCTTTAACAGATTTTAAAATAAAAATTGATATTGCAAATAAAACTATAAATGTAAAAGCCGAAAACAAAAGTATTAAAATTAAAGAAGAAATTGATTTAAAATATGTAACAATAGACAATAGAAAAGATTTAGTTAATTTGAATATTTTTAATATTGAAATAGATGAAAAAATTTTAATTAAAAATTATAATAATATTGAAAAAGAAATTTTATCTCAAATAAAAAAAGATTCTAATTTTAATGATTTAACTTTAGATGATTTTGATATTGAACTTAAAAAAGAAGAAAATAAAATTATTATTAAAGCCAAACCAACATCTTTGAAATTTAAAAATGAAAAAGCATTTAATTTAATTATCAAAAATATAAGAATTGATTTGAATAATATTTCAATTAAAGATATTGATATATCAAAAAAATATTTAACAAATTCAGAAATTATATTGAAAGAAAATGATAATATTAAAAAAGAAATTTTATCTCAAATAAAAAAAGATTCTAATTTTAATGATTTAACTTTAGATGATTTTAATATTGAAATTAGTGAAGAACATTTAAAAAATCAAGTTTTTAGAGAATTTTGTTATATTAAAGCCAAACCAACATCTTTGAAATTTAAAAATGAAAAAGCATTAAATATTAAATATTAATTTTTAAATTAACTTAATTGCAATAATTATTTTTTAATTTTTGTAATTTATTTAAATAAAAATTTATTATTTAAAAATAAAAATAATTTAAATCCCACCCTTTATAGTTATTTTTAGACGAATGGCATTTTAATTTTTAGTACCAATAGAAAACACAAAAAATAAAATAAATTAAGATTTTAAAAAAACTAAATTGTTTATTAAAAAAATAAATAGTTTGGTTTTTTTGTTATCTAAATTGATAATGAATTAATCAAATAAATAGTTTTCTTAAATGAATTAATCTTTCTTTTTTTACTATTTATTAATTGATTATGTGTAATAAATTTAAAAAAAATATATTAAAAAATATTATAAAAATAGTAGAAAAAAATCAAATTTCAACAATAAATTTATTATTTATTTTATTTAATTTATAAAAAATATTAAAAAATTTTTTATAAATTAAAAATTAATTAAATTATTAAGTTATAAGTAAAAAAATTTAAGAATATTTTTTTAATTTCAAATAATTAAAAAATCCTCCAAATATAATAAGCAATTTTTCAACATATTCAAGAATTTAAAAAAATAATTTTAATAATATTAATAATACTTTTGTTTAATTTAATAAAATCACTATTAATAAATTAATTATAACTATTTTTATTTTTTATAGAAATATGAATTTATAAAATAAACTTAAAAAAGTTACATAAATATCATAAAAAAATATATTAATAATCCAATATTAATCGAAAACTTAAAGAAGAGTTATAAAATATACGAAATTAACAGTAAAAATTTAGAACTTCATTAATTTCAAACACTAAAAGCTAAAATGTAATCCATTCAACAAGAAACTATTAATTAACTCTTAACTCCATATTATAAAAACTAATTTTTATAATTGAGTTTTGTTTTTAAACATAATAAAAAAATTATGTCATAATATGTTAAAAAATTAACAACAAATATTTTAAGATAAATTGTTTAATTAAAATTGAAATTAAAGATATATTTTAATATAATTACAATTAATCATGATACCTTAATTAAAAACTAATCAATCAAAAGATTAAGAAATTAAAAATTCTAAAAATTATAAAAAATTTTTTAAAAGAAAACATAAATTTTGTTATAATAATTGTTATATAAATCTAAACTTCAAACATAAGAGTTAAATAAATCATATTTGCGAATGATTTTATTATTAAAATATAAGAAAATTACGAATAATAAAAAAAATTAAAAAATAAATATTAAAATGATTAATAATTTGACTTAAAATTAAAAATTTCTAAAATGAAAACTAAAATTGTAAAAGACGAAAAAAGAACAAAATTTTTATTATATATAATAAAATTAAATAAAAACAATAATAATTTAAACTAAGAAAATATCCCAAAAAAATTTACTTAATAAAAAACTAGAATATTAATATTAAAAAACAAAATTATAAATTGAAATTCAATAATATGGATTGGATGAAAAAAAATAAAATAATTAATAACGAATAATTGACAAATAGAGATGAATTAGAAATGAAATAATTAAAAATTATAAAATAATTGTAAGTGGAGGAAATTATACAATATTTTTAAAACGAGTTTATAAGAAATTAAATTTTGTAAATTTCAAATAGGTTTTAAAATATAAACATAAAAACCAAAAAAGATTTAATTATGGATTAAATAAGACTTTAAAAAAATAAAAAAATATGAGAAAATATCATAAAAAATGATATTAACTCATTATTAAATTAAAAACTTTATTTTATTTATTTAACCGACGGTTTAAAAGTAAAAAAATGCTAAAATGTGGCCATAATCGATAATTAAAAAATTCATTATATCAAAATAATTCGTAATAGAAATTTAACTAGTATAATGAATCGCCCAAAGTATTATGTAAAAGTTGTCATCAATTAATTACAAATTAGTAACAAAAAACTATATAATTTGAAATAATATCAACATACTAAGCGTGGTTTATTATTGTTTTCTTTAAACTTGCTTTTATAGTTTAGAATAAGGTTATTTTTGTATAATAAAAAGCGGGAATACTACCCCCCCACTTATAAATCGCATTCTCTAATTTATTACTATAAAATAATGGGATAAATTTTTTTATTTTTTATTAATTATAATAATTGTTTTTTGATTATTTTAAAATTTTTAAATATTATTTTTATTTTAAATAAAATATTTTACAAATTAAAAATTCTAAAAAATAAATAAATATTGGGAAAAAAATACCAATTAATATTCCTATTGTAACACCTATAAAATATCCTAAAGTAATACCTAAAGTCCCTTTTTTTAAACCTAAAATTAAAGCTCCTAAAAACATAAATATTAAAATAGATTCTAAATTTATTCTAGTTTCTTCAAATGGATCTTCTTTTGCTAAATTTTTATTTATATTATTTTCAAAAGGATTTAAATCTTTAATAGAATATTGTTTTTTTGATTTATCAATAGACACAATAACTCCTATTAATATAATAGTTAAAATAAAAATTGAACATAAAATTCTAAAAATTTTTTGCTTATATAATGGTATATCATATTTTGAAAATTTTTTAATTGGACTAAATTGAGGTGAGGAACCGTTATTCATAATAATAAAAAAACTCCTTTTTTTAAATATTGTAACAATTATTTAATTAAAGATAAATCAAATTTAAATGCTTTTTTTTCTTCACTAATTAATTTTAAATTTGAAAATTCTTTATATTCTTTCGGATATTTGCTATTTATATTTTTATATTCGTATAAAGTTCTACGATTTAAACCAAAAATATCTAAAGCGCCCGAAAAAATTAAATTATCTAATAAATTTTCATTTTTATTTAAACTTAAACTTATTTTTAATCTTTGTTTAAAATTTTCATAATTTTCAAAAACTTTTTTTTGTTTTTCTTTTATTAAGTTTTGATAAAAATTATCATCAACTCCTTTAATTGAAATTAAAGGAATAATTAATTTGTCACTAGATAAAACATTATATTGATTTGAACTGTTTAAAATATTAGGTTTTATAAATTTAAATTCTGTTTTTATTTCTTTTATGAAATTATTAGTTGTTTCCCAATCATTATTTTTTGCAAATTGGTTTAATAATACTAAATTAAATTCTTTTTTGTAATTAGCTTTTAAATAAGACATACGATAAGTTATTAAAGCATAAGCAACACTATGACTTTTATTAAAACCATAATTAGCAAAATTATAAATATGATTATAAATTTTATTAGTATCTTCAATTGAATTGCCATTTTCAATACTTTTTTTTATAAAAGTTTTTTTTTCTTTAATTAAGAAATTTTGATCTTTTTTACTGATAGCATTTCTAAAATTATCTGCTTCTATTAAATCATAGTTTGCGAATTTAATAATTATTTGCATTATTTGTTCTTGATAAATAATAACTCCATAAGTAGGTTTTAAAATTTCATTAATTAAAGGATGTAAAAAAACTTTTTTAATATTTTTTTTTTTATTTTTTACATATTCATTAATAAAATTTATTGTTCCAGGTCTATTAAAACCTAAAACATTTATTAAATCTGAAAATTTGCATGGTTGAATTTTTTTTAAAACATTTTTAGCTGTTATTGATTCTAATTGAAAAATACTTATAGTTTTTTGTTCTTTTAACAAATTGTAGGTTTTTATATCATCTAATGGAATATTTTTTATTTCTAAATTTTTAATTTTTTCTAAAATTTCTTGCATTAAAGTTAAAGCTTTTATTCCTAAAAAGTCTATTTTGAATAAACCAATTTTTTGTAAATTTTTATCTTCAAATTGAGTTTGATAAATGTTTTGTGTATTATTAGGATTTAATTGAATTGGAAGTGTTTTTAATAAATTTTCTTGACTTAAAATAATACCAGAAATATGGGTGCCTGTAGATTTCGGTATTTTTACTATTATATTAGCTATACGTTCAATTTCTTTACCTCTGTAATCTGTTTTATCTAATTTTTTTTTTAAAATTTTTTTTTTTAGTGTATCTGTATTTGTATAACCATATAAATTATTAGCTATTTTATCTATTAAAAAATTAATAGGAAAATGTAAAAAAGTAATTAAATTTGCAATATTATTATTTTTATATTTTTTTTTTACATAATTTATAACATTTTCTCTTTGATTATCTGGAAAATCTAAATCAATATCAGGCATTTTAGTTCGTTGAGGATTTAAAAATCTTTCAAAAATTAAGTCATATTTTAAAGGATCTATTTCTGTAATATCTAAACAAAAACATACTAAGGAACTAACAGAAGAACCACGTCCCGGACCAACTAAAATATTATTTTTTTTAGCGTAAGATACAATATCAGCCACAATTAAAAAATAATCTTCATATTTCATTTCAGAAATAATTTTTAATTCATAATTTAATCTTTTTTCATATTCAGAATAAATTTTATTTTCTTTTGATTTTATTTTTTTTTTAAAATTTTTCCAAGTTTTTTGTTTTAAAATTTTTGAAGCATCTGTAGAAATATCTTTATTAACTTTCGGTAAATGAAATCTATTATAAAATATATTATTAGAATAATGAATTTTGTTAACTAATTCTTGTAAATTTGATATTAAATCTGGATATTTATCATATTTTAAAATAAATTCTTCTTTTGTCAAAAAACTAAAGTTTAATGCTTGATCATTTTTTTCATTTTTATTATTAGGATTTAATTTAATCAATTGTTGGTATACAATATTATCTTTTTGTTCTAAATAATTTGTTTTATGAGTAGGTAAAATTTTTATTTTTAATTTATTTGCGAAGTATATTATATTATCTTCAATTTGTTCTAAATCAGGAGATATAATTGATAAATCATTTATGCCATATTTAATCATATCAGTATTAATATTAGCTTGTAAAGAAATTCCAATATAAAAATTTTTTATTTTTTTTTTAAAATTTAGTAAAAATATTTCAATTTTTTCTTTATTTTTATCTGTTGGAGATAAAAAATAATCATTAACTTTTTCAAAAAAAAATTTATCTAAAATTGAGATAATTATAAAAAGCCCCTCTTGCAGTTCTTCTAAATTTTGTAAATATATCTCTTTTTTTTCTGCTTTAATTATATTAGATAATTTAATTAAATTATTAATTCCTATATCATTTTGTGCATAAACTAGAATTTCTATTTTTTTATTATTTTCTGAAAATTCATTTTCTTTATTTAAATTCAAATTTATTTTAATACCTACAACAGGTTTGATTTTATATTTATAACATAATTCTAAAAATTCTATCATACCGTATAAATTTTCATCATCACTTAGTGATACAAAATCATATTGATTTTTTATTGCTGTTTTTACAATATCTTCTAATGAATTTAGGCTTTTTAATAAATTATAATAACTTTGACAATAAAAATATCCTCTCATTTATTAATAAATACCCTTCTAAAATAATTTAAATATAAAATTATACATCTTTGTTTTGATTTTTAAAGTGTGGAAATAAAATTACATCATTTATATTATCTACATTAGTTAAAAGCATTACAAATCTATCAATTCCTAAACCCATACCTCCAGTAGGTGGCATACCATATTCTAACGCTTCGATAAAATCTAGATCCATTTCATTTGCTTCTTTATTACCTAATTTTTTTTGTTCTAATTGATTTAAAAAACGTTTTTCTTGTTCTATAGGATCATTTAATTCACTAAATGCATTTGCAAATTCTTTGCCTATTATAAATAATTCAAAACGATCTGTTAACCTTTGATCTTGTTGATTAGTTTTTGCTAAAGGACTAATTTCTATAGGGTGACCATAAATAAATGTAGGTTGAATTAATTCTTTTTCAACATATTTTTCAAAAAAAGCTTCTATAATATGTCCTATACTAAAATGAGGTAATATAGGTATTTGATGTTTTAAACTTAAATTTTTAGCAGTTTCTAAGCTCATATAATTCCAAAAGTTAATTCCAGTTTTTTCTTTAATAGCATCTAAAATATGTATTTCTTTAAACTTATTAAAATTAATAATATGATTTTGATATTTAAATTCCAAAGTTTTTAAAGTTTTTTTACAAACATCTTGTAAACAATGTTTAGTTAAAGCCATCATATCTTTCATATCGGCAAAAGCTAAATAAACTTCTAAACTTGTAAATTCAGGATTATGACTTGCATCAATTCCTTCATTTCTAAAAACTTTTCCAATTTCATAAACTGCTTCTAAACCACCCACAATTAATTTTTTTAGTGATAATTCTGTTGCTATTCTTAAATAAAAATTACTTTCTAAAGCATTATGATATGTTACAAAAGGTTTTGCTGTAGCACCTCCTAAAACTGATTGTAATGCAGGAGTTTCAACTTCTAAAAAATTTTTATTATCAAAAAAATTTCTTATGTTTTTAATAATTTGACTACGAATAAAAAAAATTTCACGTGTTCTTGAATTAATTATTAAATCAATATAACGACGTTTTCTAATAGTTTCTTTATTTTTTAATCCTTTATGTTTATCAGGTAACGGTAATAAAGCTTTTGTTAAATGTATAAATTCATTAGCTTTAATAGTTAATTCATTAGTTTTAGTTTTAAATAAAACGCCATGAATACCAATAATATCTCCTAAATCAGAATTTTGATATAATTCAAAAGCTTTATCACCTATTAAATCTAATTTTATATAAACTTGAATTTTATAATGATAATCTTGCAAATGTAAAAACCCAGCTTTGCCTTGTTCTCTTTTTAAAATTATTCGTCCAGCAATAGTAACTTGTTCATTTTTTTTTATTAAATTTGATTTATCATAATTTTGAAATTCTTCAATAATATTTTTTATACAATGAGTACGAATAAATTTATTTCCAAAAGGATTTATTTTTAATTTTTTTAAATGATCAATTTTTTTTTTTCTTATAATATATTGTTCTGATTTTTGATATGTCATTTAACAAACCTCTTATTTTTTTATATTTTAAAATTAAATATTTTTTCAATATTTATTATTTTTTCGTAGAAAATTGGTCTATAAATAAAGATATTGCGAAAGAATCATAACCTAAATTAATGCTAATTGAAGAACAATATTCAGAACTATAAATCTTTAATTTATCATTTTTTAAATTTTTTAATTTTTTTTCAAATTCAATTATATTTTCATTTTTGTTTAAATATTGAAAATAAATTTCTATAAATTTATTTTGGTTATGATAATCTTTAATAGTTTCTATTAAATATGTAAAACATTTTTTTAAGCTACGAACTTTTTTTTTAATTGATAAAGCACCGTTTTTAAGTTCTACTATAGGTTTAATTTTAAAAAAGTTACCTATAAAAGTTTTAACTTTACTAATTCGTCCTTGATTTAGTAAATAATTCAAACTATCTAAATACATATAGCATAAATTTTTTTCAGTTGATTTTAAAATTTTATTTATAATTTCTTCATATTCTAAGGAATCTTCATTATTTTCATTATCTAAATGATTTTTCAAATTTTTTAAAATATAATCAGTACCGGGACCTATATTATTTGTATCAAATATGGTAATTCTTGGATCATTTAAAATATTTTTTGCAACATTAGCACTGTTATTAGTACCGCTAAGTTTCTTAGATAAAGTAAAACAAACTATTTTTTCATAACCTAAATCTAATTGTTTTTCAAAAGCTTTCACAAATAAATTAGGGCTAGGTTGACTAGTTTTTATTTTTTTTTTTTGTTTCATACATTCTAATAAATATTCATTTTTTATGTCATCTTTTTCATATATATTATTTTCTATAATGATTTGTATTGGTACTATTGATATATCAGGAAATAATTTTTTCATTTCATTTTTATTACAAGCAGAGTCAACAACGATACCTAATTTTCTTTTATTCATTTTTAATTCCTTAATTTATTTTAAAATATATTATTAACATAATTTTATAAATTATTAATTTTTTAAATATTTATATTTTATAATTACTTTATTTAAATTATTTTTATTCTAAATATAGAACTTAATAATATATATTATATAATATAATTAATATAAAAACATAAATATTAATATTTTTTTATGTTAAAATTATAATAAAATGGTTTTTAATTTTTTGATTATCTTTAAATAAATTAATGTCATAAAAAAAATATAATGGAGAATTTAAAATTATTAAAAATGAATAAGATAGAGTTAGAACAAAATACTTCTTTATGGCATAAACATAGAATTAATTATATTAATGCTTCAGAAGTGGCAGCAATTATGAATTTAAATCCTTTTGAAAGTCGTAAAAAAATTTTAGAAAAAAAAATTTTTTATCAAAAACAAGAAATGAATGGTGCAATGAGACATGGAAAAAGATTAGAACCACAAGCTAGATTTTTTTTTAATCAATATAAAAAAAAAAATTTTTTACCTATAGTTTGTGTTAAAGATTTTATGTCTGCTTCTTTAGATGGTTGGGATGATCAAACTAAAAGTTTATTAGAAATTAAGTGTCCTATTTCTTTTAAAACTAAAACTTGGAAATACTTTTTTGAAAAAGAAAAAATACCAATGATATATTATGCACAAATTCAAGCACAAATATATTGCTCTAGAGCTGAAAAAGCTTATTTTTTAGTTTATCAAAATGATAAAAATTTAAAAATACAAGAAATTGAAAAAAATAAAAATTTTATTAATAATATGTTAACTATATGTCAAGAATTTTATAATATTTTTCAACAAACTAAAATTTTTTTAAATAAAATTATTTAATTATTTTTTTAAGATTAATTTATGTAATAATTTCATATTTTTCAATTATAAAATTTAAAAATTATCTTAATTAATTATAGAAAGGTATAATTTTATGTTAAAAACAAATAAAGATAATAAAAAAATATTGGTTACGGGCATTAAACCAACTGGTGATATTACTTTAGGCAATTATTTAGGTATTATAAAACCTTTAACTGAAATATTAAAAAAAAATTTAAATTTAGAAGTATATCTTTTTATAGCTGATTTACATGCTATTACTATTTTTCAAAAACCAAAAATTTTAAAAGAACAGATTATAAAAATTATTAAAATTTATCTTGCCGCAGGATTAAATTTAAAAAATGTTAATTTATTTGTTCAATCAGATATAAAAGAACATCCTTATTTAGGTTATTTAATGGAAGCTAATTCTTATATTGGTGAAATGAATCGTATGATTAGTTATAAACAAACTAGATTGATGCAAAATAGTAAAAAAAATTCAATCAGAACAGCTTTATTTACTTATCCAGCTTTAATGTCAGCAGATATTTTATTATATAATGCTGATTATGTTTTAGTAGGTGCAGACCAAAAACAACATTTAGAGTTAACTCAAAAAATAGCTAAACGTTTTAATAATTTATATGATAACGTTTTTAAAATTCCAACTGAGATTAAATTTAATCATTTAGGGAATAAAATTAAATCACTTTTAGATCCTACAAAAAAAATGAGTAAAAGTAATCATGATTCGGGGTGTATTTATCTTTTAGATGATATTTCAACTATTAATAAAAAAATTATGCGTGCTACTACTGATTCAGATAATAAAATTTTTTATGATATAAATAAAAAACCAGGTATTTCTAATCTTTTAAATATTTATAGCATTTTAAAAAATATGGAAATTAAAAAAATAGAAGATTATTTTAAAAAATATTCTTATCAAAAATTAAAACAAAAAGTTAGTATACTAGTTATTAAAGAAATTAAAAAAATTCAAAAAAAAATAGATAAAATAAACGATCAAAAAATAAAAAAAATTTTAAAAAAAGGCACTATTAAAGTTCAAAAACAAGCTCATCAAAAATTATTACAAGTTAAGAAAAAAATAGGATTAGGTTATATTTTTTAAAAAAATTATATTTTTATTTTTAAAAAATTAAAAATTTAATCCATAAATGCTAGTATAAGGTATTTGAAAATTTGATTTTTAAAAAATAAAAATAAAATTTAATATTTTTAAAATTATTATTCATGATTATTAAAATTAAATAATTTAATTAATTATTCTATATTTTTTTTTTTTTATGAAATAAAAAAATATTTCAATTAAAATAATAGATATTATACCATCGATAACAAAATGTTGTTTTAATACAAAAGTTGAAATCCATACTAAAATAGTTAAAATCATTTGTCCATAAATTATGTAATTAGGAATTTTATTATTGGAACGAAATATTACAAAACTAATATAAGTAAATAAAACATGTAAACTAGGACATATGCATGTTGGATTATCCAAATCATAAGTTAATTTTAAAAGATAATTAGTTAGATTTGTTAAATTTAAGGTATTAAATTTATTATTATCTAAATTTTGAAACATATGATTTTCAGGAATTTCTAATGGTAATATAATAAAAATGATATAAGAAATAATTAAGGTTTTTGTAAATAGATAATATAATTGCATTTTTTCTTTTTGATCTAAATATTTATAAAAAAGATATGGTAGAATAAAATACCAATAATAAATAACTCCTAAATAAATATAAATTATATGTTTTAAAAAATCATAATCTGGAAATTTACCTTGATCATCAATAAATCCTAAATTTAAAATTTTCATTATTGTTTTGTTATTAACAACTAAATCATTGATTATTTTATAAAAAGGATGATAATATTTTATAATTCTTACTAAACAATAATAACTAATAAATTGTATTCCAATAATTAAAAAATATATTTTTATGTATTTTTTAATTATTAGTATATTTTTTTTATTTCTTATCATAATATCTCTATATAATCTTTCATTATTTTTTAATATAATTTTTAAATTTTTTAGAATAAATTATAAAATATTTTTTATTATTTAAATTATAAATATTTATTAGTTTTTAGTAGTTGATTTTTTTAAAAAAATAATTAACCATAAACTGAATAATATCATTATAAAAGCTGTGAAAATTCTAAATATTATAAAATAATCTTGTGAAAAAAATGCCAAATCGTTTAATTTATTATAAGGATAATATTTTGAATCATAAGTTCCTAATAATATAATTATAGCTAAATAAAAAAAAGGATAAATTAAACCAACATAAAATTGTTTGAAATTAATAAATTGGTTATTTAAAAAAAAATAAAATAAAATAAACATTAAAGGAATTATTTTATGTTCTAAAAAATAACAATTAGGTTTTTTATTTTCCCATAAACAAATAAAAAAAATAATTAAATTATTAATTAATAAAATAAAACTATAATATAAAAATTTTTTTGAATTTTTGAATTTTTTATTTAAACATAATAAAAGAAAAATATTTAATATTATACTGTTTTGTCGAGTAAATAAACCTATAGAGCAAAATTTTCTGTTATCTTTTATTCCTTGTTTAATGCCTTGAATCATTCCTATTATACAAATTATTAAATAATTTAATATAAAAATTATTTTTATTTTTTTAAATTTTTCTTTGTATAAAAATTTTTTTAACAACAACATATTTATTCCTTCTTTTTATTAAATATTTTTTTAATAAATTATTAATAATTTTTGATTAATAATTTTATTTTTAATATTTTTTATGTATTTGATTTTGATATTTTTTAAATTTAAATTTTTTTATTAAATTTAATTATAATATTATAACATTTAATAATTTTCAAAAACATTTTTTTAGTTATAATTAAATTTATATTAGAAAAAAAATTATTTTTATCTTTATTTTTAAAACTTGTTTTATTTTAAAAATTAAAAAAAATTAAATATTATTTTAGTAAAAAAATAGATTTTATTAAATATTTTAAAAAAATAATCATTAAGGAAAATAAAAATTGCGTATAGGTTTTTTTATAGATGGGTATGAACCTTTAATTGGTGGTGTTATAATTTCTGTTAAAACTTTAAAAGAAAATTTAGAATCATTTGGTCATCAAGTTTATATTATAACTGTTGATAGTCCAAAAAAAGCAAAAAAAATATCTTCAAATCATATTATTAGATTACCAGGAATCCGAAGTCCTTTAAAACATTTTCAAGGATATTATTTTGTTTTAAGATATAAAAAATATTTATCACTAATTGCTTCTTTAAAATTAGATGTTATTCATATTCATACAGAATTTAGCATAGGTAAATTAGGACTTTATGTTCATAAAAAACTAAAAATAAGCACTGTTTATACATTACACTCTTTTTATGATGTATTAATAGAGAAAGTTTTTAGTTGGTTACCTCAATTTTTAAAAAATTTTGTTTTTCGACAAATTAGAAAATTACATTATAAGTTTATTTCTCAATCTGACTTTGTTATTTTACCTTCATTAAAAACTTTACAACATTGTAAAAACAATTATCAAATTGAAGGTGATTATCATATTATTCCAACTCAATTAAATTTAAAATCTTTTGATAGTGAAAATTATTCATCAACTATAATTAATAGTTTAAAACAAAAATTAAATTTAACTAATATGTTTGTATGTTTATATGTTGGGCGTTTATCTGAAGAAAAAGAAATTGATTATTTAATTCAGGGTTTTGCTTTCTTTCTTTTAGATAATCCTAATAGTAAGTTTTTAATTATTGGTGATGGTCCTATTAGAAATAAATTAGAACAACAAGTTAAAAAATTAAATATTGTTGATAATATAATTTTTTTAGGTTTTATACCTTATGAAAAATTAGGTTTATATTATCAATTAGGAAATGTTTTTTTAAGTGCTTCTTTATTTGAAACTCAAGGTTTAACATATATAGAAGCTTTAGCGGCTGCTTTGCCTTTAGTAGCTCGATATGATGTAGTTTTAGAAAAAGTGATAGTACACGGTAAAAATGGTTTTTTCTTTCATTCACCTCAAGAATTAGTTACTATTTTAACTGATTTATATCATAATCCAAATAAATGTCAAAATTTATCGCAACAAGCCAAATTATCTATTTTAAAATATAATTCTAAAGATTTTGCTAAAAAAGTTTTAAATGTTTATCAAAAAGCAATTAAAAAATCATCTACAAAAATTTTAATATAAATAAATTAATTAATGATTTAATCATAATAAATGATGATAATAAATTATATTAAATTATTTATTTTAAATGTTATA
>NZ_JBKIOZ010000008.1:0-17009 GCF_046600495.1 Candidatus Phytoplasma pyri
AATTGTTTATTAAAAAAATAAACAGTTTAGCTTTTTTTGTTATCTAAATTGAGTTATGGTAATTTTTATCACATAGAATCAATTGATAAATAGTTATCTAAAAAGAATTACTCCTCTTTTTACTATTTATTAATTGATTGTGTGTAATAAAAATTAACACAAAAAAAAGAGGGAAAATATATTATTACCAATGATTGAAAAAATTTAAAAGAAAAAAAATATTAATTAATTTTTAAATAAAAAAGAAATTTGATTAACCGAAAATAAAAAATTTAACTCAATTCGGAAATCGGAAATTTTCAACCAATTATAATTAATCGTTAAATTAATGGAGAAAAAATTTTAATCAACAATTTGTATCAATAAATTATTTTACTAATTAATTAAAAATTCATGAAAAGGAGTGTTAAATATGGAAAATTTAATCGATGTAACTAAGATTAATCCAAAAATATTATCTGATTTAGGTCGAGAAAGATTAATCGAAACTTTAATTAATCAACAATTTGATGAAACGTTTGAAGATTTTATTAAAGATATTATCACAGTCAAGGTAAAAGTATGGGATGAAACAGTAGACTATTGTTCCTTTGTGCATACCGCAACCGAAAAAGTTTGTCAACAAATTATTAGAATTTTTGAATTAGCGACTGATTTTAAATTTGCTAAAAAACATCAGGCCATGATCGAACACGAAATTAAATTAAAATTTTAGTTTATATATTTAACAAGTTTGTTTAAACATTTAAAAAATTAATAAAATAGGAGAAATAAATGCTACCAAATAAATACATTTATGAATTGAATGAAATTTTAACCGTTTTAAAAACCACTCCGCAATTTAAAGTTCTTTGTTCTAATAAGGTCAAAACTAATTATAATACGGAATTAAAATATTTATTTTTAAATTTTAACGATTTAGCTAAAATTAAAACCATTTTAACGGCTGAACCCGGAGCGGCTTTTATGATTGAAATTCAAACCGATTTAAACCAAAATTATTTTTTTGATAGTGAACATAAAAAATTAATTGTTAAAAACCTACCCAAAACGAATTTCAATTCTAATTCTTTCGAAAGCTTAGCGGCACGTTTAACTAAACATGTTTTACAGGATATGTAGTCATGAAAACTCTGAAAACTGTTTTAAAAAATCAACCGCTGACTATTTCGAGTTCAACGCCAACTGCTTCTTGGCGCGCTACTATTAGGGCCAAAATTAAATTAGAAATAGAACCGGAATTGAAAAATTATGCCTTTAAAGATGAAGATTTAATCATTGTGGACTACTATTTAAAAAATAAAAACCGTTATAACGAGTTGGGATACCAATACAAGTTAGCGACGCATCCTTATGTATATTTATATTCGGTAGCCACTACTAAATCACGTTATTTAGCTTTTAAACAACAGTTACAATGTCACCATCATTTATTTCAACAAAATTTAAATTGGGAAGAGTTAGAAAAATTAAGTATCAATAATTTTAAAAATAGTAATTTTAAAAAAAAGTTGATTCAAACCCATTTTAAAAATTTTCATAGTTATCAAACGAAACCGAGTTTATATCTACAAGGTGATTTTGATACTGGTAAAACTTATTTTTTTAAATTAATGAGTCGGTATTTTTTAGAACAACAACAATTATTTTTATTTTTATTTATGCCTGATTTAACTAGACAATTTAGGACAAATTGGCATGAACCGCATAGTGAACAAAAATTAGATTTATTAAAAAATATTCCTTATTTGTTTTTAGACGATATGGGTGGGGAAAATTTAACTCCTTATTTTCGAGACGAAATTTTATTACCGTTATTAAATTACCGTGCGGAAAAAGGATTAGCCGTTTTTATTAGTAGCGTTTTAAATTTACCACAATTAATCGAGCATTTAAAGATTAATACAGAAATTAAACATGAAATTAAAGCGTTGCGCATTGTGAATAAATTAAAAAAAATGTGTCACTTTTATGGTTTTGATGGGGACACGAAAAAAGAAAAAAATCAATATTTACCATAAAAAAAAGGAAAAAAATAAAAAAATGATGGATATTTGGCAATTAGAAACCGTTAAATTTGATTTAAAACAAAATAGTTGGGCTTGGTTTCGACATCGAAAAAATTATGTTAATGCTTCGGAAATCGGAACAATTATGCATTTAAATCCTTATGAAACGGCTACCGATTTAATGAAAAAGAAAATTTGGGGTAGTAAATTTGTGATGACTGAAGCGATTGCGCACGGTAAAAAAATGGAACCACAAGCCAATTTATGGTTTTGTGTGCAACATAAACGTAATTATGAACCTTTAAATTTTACACGAGGAATTTTATCCGCTTCGCTAGATGGTTATCATGCCGATTCTAATAGTTTATTAGAAATTAAATGTCCTTTAGATCCCCAAGGGGCTAGTTGGAAAGAGTTTTTTACCGATCGGACTATTCCACCTTATTATTGGGCCCAAGTGCAAGCCCAAATGTTTTGTAGTCAAGTGACACAAGCTTATTTTTATGTTTATGTCAGTCAACAAGAAAATTATACGACTGAGATGACTTTAGATACCGCTTTTTGTGAAAAAATGTACCAAGCGGCTTTAACTTTTGAAACCGACTTAGCGGCTTTACAAGCACATTTTAATACTCCGACAACAACAGAAAAAAACTAAATTTTAACCTTCAACGAAAGGAAGTTGATTCTTATTCATGCAAGAAAATAAAATTATTACTACTAATAAAAATAAAAATTATACAGAAATTAAATTAGCGCAAGAAGTTTTATTATCCATGTTAGAAAAAAAAATTCAATCTCATTGTCAAAAATATCGTCAATTATTAAAATTACATCCTAAAATTTTATGTGACGATTTTTATGAAGATTTAATTTTAGATCATTTAACCGCGGAAAATAATTTTTTTGAAGCGTTATTAACGATTATGAATAGTCATGATGTGGGTTGGTACGAATTTAAAATGGTGGGGCGTACCCCCGTGGTACCGACTAAAATTCAGGCAATAGTGGAAAATTTCCAGCTCCAACATCCCTATTTAACTTTTAATATTACTAATTTGTCGGAATTAAACTCCACCATGACGGCTTCCAGTTCCCAAATGGAAATTTATTTTACCGTTAATTTTCCCATTACTCATAAATACACGCTACCACAGGTTTTATGTGCATTATATACCGTGTTAGCCCAAAATAATTTATTAGCGACTCAATGGGACAATCATTCGGACATTTTTAAAAGTTTAATTATTACTTAAAAATTTAATTTAAAAAATAAACAGTGTTGAAACCAGAATGAAAAGAAAAAAAATATTAATTACTATTAAAATGCCCCACTCGCGATTATTAAAAAAGCGTTGGGTATTACCACCAGCGGCGTTTAGTAACTCAGCGAAAAATAAGTATTCCCGTTCCGCTCATAAAAAAGCAACGGCCCAAATTTATCAAGATTGGTTAGTATTAAATTATCAAAAATCCAATGAAAGTGAGAATTAAAAAATGCGTATACCCAAAAAATCCAGTAAAGTGGCTAAAACTACTAGCACCAAAGTTATAGCACGTGCTAATAAGTTGTTATTAATTAGTACGATTGCCCAATATGCCAAAAAATCCCAGACGGAAGTTAATGAATTTTATGACTGTTTGGAAGTGGCTTTACATGAATTATTAAAAAAATATCATGAAGTTCATTTAGGAATTAATCTGGGGACTTTATATTTAGCGGAAAGAGCCCCACAACCAGCTCGTAAAGGACTTAATTTAGCCGCGTTAAAAAAAGGTAAAAAAGTTACCGTTACGATTAAAGCCCAACCGCGTAGCACAGTAGTACGGTTTAAACCCGCGAAGTTCTTAAAAACGGAAGTAAAAAACATTACCGATTAAACGGTCAATTAAAATTAACTGAAAGGAGTAACTGCTTAATGGCATTAAAACGTCAAGGTCAACTAGGCAAAAAAACGACTAAAAAAGTGGTTAACACATTAAAATTTACCAAGTTGACGAAGAAAAAATTCCCAGCGGTTGTCACTGCCAACCGCGTGAAAACTAGTCCCACGGCTTCTCATGGTGTCAATCCAACACTGATTTTACAAGAAATTAAAACCTTAATGACAGAAATTCAGACTAAATTACAGAAATTAGATTATTAAAATGTCATTTTTTACTTTGCTATTTACCATTTTTAATTATGTTTGGTGGTATTTAAAAGGGTTTACCCATGAAGAAATTTTAGCTAAACGTTGTGATATTATTCAAACGGTGATTTTTACTACTTTAATTTTGTTTGGCTTTCAACCCCTCTTTAAATTGTTGCTGAATGGGTTAAATTTTTTTTATGAACTAGTTTTAAAATTATTTTTTCCCAAAAAATTTCAACAACAACTAAATTTAAAAACGACGAAAGTGGAAAATCAAAATGCATTATTAAAAATGAAATTAGCTGCTAATGCGGCTAAATTAAAAAAACTACAAAGTCAAAAAGATTATTTAACTCAAAAATTAAAAAAATTAACTACTAATAATGAGGAGGAGGAACCGCGGTTGACAGGGAAGGAAGATTATGATGTTTGAAGGCATTGGGTTTGTCATTGGCTTTTTATTAGGTGCTTTATTTGCTATTGTTACCTTTATTTTGATGAAAAAAATGTTATTTACCAGTGATAAAACTAGATTAAATGATTTTAAAAGATTTAATTTAGAAATTCAAGAAATTAAAAAGTTTCAAAAAAAACTAATGGAAAAAGAACATTTTCAAAATCAAACCCTAAATGATTTAAATTTAACCATTAAAAAAATTATTGTTGAAAATCCAGTTAATCCCACCACTAACAAGGTGGATGTGACTAATTCGGTCACTCCAGATCAACAATCTCCCTCAACTTCTAATGGGGATTATGATGTGATTAATTTATGAAAAAAATAATTTAAGAATGGGAATTAAAACTGAAAAAAGCGATTTTACCAAGGAGAAAAAAATATGCGTTTAAAACAGCGATTAGTTTTAATTTGTTTAAGTTTAACTTATTTATTATTTATTTTTTCTAATTTGATTACTTTATTATTTAATTTTAAATTAGGGATTACGATTAATGTTTTGATTAGTTTAGGCCATGATGTTTTTATGTTGATTTATTTATGGGTTTTTAATTCTTCACCCCGTTCATGAAAAAATTTATTAATTGGATGGGTTCTAAAAAAAAAATTATCCCCCAAATTTTACCTTTAATTCCTAAAAATTATCAGACTTACATTGAACCATTTTTAGGTAGTGGGGCTTTATATTTAGCTTTAATGCCTAAAAAAGCTATTATTAACGATCATAATAGTCATTTAATTCAGTTGTGGAAAACATTTTTACAAACTCCACATCCCTTTTATCAACAAGTAATCAAATTAGAAAAGCAATTATTTCAAACTAGCGATTTAACAACTACTAAACAACAATTTCAAAGCTTCATTACCCAATTTAATCACTTACAAGCCCAATCCCATTTAAAAATTTCTGATTTGATTTTTAAAAACGCTTTGTTTTTAATAATTAATAAATATAGTTATAAATCAATCCTTTATCGACCTAATTGTTCCGTCTTAAAGGCCGATTGGGGTTATCACCCCCCAATTCAACAAATTTTAAATTTAGCAGATTTAATGAAAATTAGTCAACATTTTCACCAAAATCAACATCAAATTCATCAGCTTGATTACCTTGAAATTATTCAACAAGCTAATCCCCAGGATTTTTTATTTTTAGATCCACCTTATTTTTTTTCAGGGATAGAAACTAAAAAATATAATTTTTATCATACTCCGTTTACTTGGGCGGATCACGAAAAATTAGCTTATTATTTAAAAAAATTGGATCAACAAGGGACTAAATGGCTGTATATGAATTATGATACTCCAGCTATTAGAACGTTATTTACTAATTTTATGGCTTGTAGTTTACCGAGTTCAACTCATTATAATAGTCAAAAACTACCAGAAATTATTATTCTAAATTACCAAATTAAATCTTAATTATTAAGTTTTAAGAGGATGAAATCGATTAAT
This sequence comes from Candidatus Phytoplasma pyri, assembly GCF_046600495.1. NCBI lineage: Bacteria > Bacillati > Mycoplasmatota > Mollicutes > Acholeplasmatales > Acholeplasmataceae > Candidatus Phytoplasma > Candidatus Phytoplasma pyri. The sequence goes on from NZ_JBKIOZ010000008.1 coordinate 6,057, forward strand.
TAACGAAATAAAAAAATAAAAAATAAGGAAAATAAAAAAATGATTAAAAAAATAAATGCGAAATTAAATAAAAAAGTTAATACTAAAGTTTTAATTAAAGATTTATATAATGCGATTCGTAACTATGATTTTTTATTGAGTGAATATCAATTTACTAATGATGAAAACAATCAAATCGGTTTATTATCCCGATTAGCAACTGTTAAAACTTTATTAGAAGGATTTCAAATTGATTTAGCGTTTGATTTTCAAACTAAAGACCCAAAATTACAAAAGCGATTAAATGATGAAAGTGAATTTTTAAATCACACTTTAAGAATCGCTATTGAACAAATCAGTGAAGGTATTTTTAATTTAGAAAAAATCTACGATCGAATTGAAAATATTGATGAGAAATATGACATTGAAGCAGATGAAGAATAGAACAGTTTTGGGACCAATTAAAAAAATATTTAATTATTAAAGTTGGTGCCAAAATGAAAAGTTATACCCCTTTCAGATATCCTGGGGGTAAAACCCAATTACACCCTTGGATTTTAAAATTAATTCATCATAATTATTCGATGAAACCAATTTATATCGAACCTTTTTGTGGTGGCGGTGGTTTAGCTTTAAAATTATTAATTAATCACCAAGTCGAACAAATTTATTTAAACGATCTCGATGTTAATGTTTATGCCGTTTGGATCGCGATGCTTAAATATCCGACTGCTTTAATAAATTTTATTCAAAATATCCCAATTACAATTACCGAGTGGTATAAGCAAAAAGCCATTTATGCCGATCCTAATTTACCCCTTTTTCAAAAAGGGTGTGCTACTTTATTTTTAAATCGGACTAATTATTCAGGCATTTTAACTGCTAGGCCAATTGGGGGTTTTAGTCAAACTGGTAATTATAAAATTGATTGTCGCTTTAACAGAATTAATTTAATTAAAATTATTCAAAAAATATCCTTGTATCAAAAACAAATTCAAATTTTTAATTTAGATGTAAATACTTTTTTATTAAATTTAAAATCGCCATTAAAAAAAGTTTTTTATATCTAGATCCTCCATATGTTAAAAAAAGCAAGGATTTATATCAGAATGCTTTGACTGAAAAAGATCATCAAATTTTAGCCAATACGCTTAAAAAATTAAAGTATTCCTGGTTAGTTACTTATGATAATCAAATTATAATTCAAACACTATACCAAGATTATTTTCAACAATTATTTAATATTAAATATAGTTTAAAAAATAAGATTAATACTCAAGAAATAGCCATTTTTAGTCATCATCTTTATGTTTAATATTAAATTATTTCCAATTTTAAAAAAATATTAGTAACAAAAAATAGCTTACCATTTTAATCACGAGTCCATGAAATGTTTAAATGAATAACAATGTTATTCAAATTCCAGATAGGAGTAAAAAATATGAAAATAAATCGTCCTCGTAAATCATTTACTAATCATAGTCGCCAACCTCATAATTCCATTTTAACCCTTAATATTTTAGGACAAATTTTAAAATATATTTTATTAAGTAGTTTATCTTTAACGATTATATTTAATGCTTTATATAATTTAAATAAAATCGTTAAATTACCTAATATTCCCGTAATTAGTGAATATTTAGTAACTAATAAAGATCTAACCACTAGTTTAAAAAAACATATTCAAGCCTTAGGAGTTGATATTCAAAATACAACAGCGGCGACTAAAAAAGCTGAGTTGCAAAAACTTAAAACTAAATTAGAAGAAGGGTTAGCGATTGTGCAAAATCAAGTTCCATTAGATAATTTAAATTTAGAAAAAGAAAATCAAATCAACATTTTAACTCAAAAACTAACAACTTTACAAGCACAATTAACAATTGAACAAAATAAAACGGAAATTAAACGTTTAACTGAGGAAATTACTAAATTAAATAATGATTTAACTCAAGCACAACAACAATCTGAAAAAACAAAAAATACTTTCATAGAGAAAATATTTGAAAATAATGATGATGTTTTAAATGAAGAAGAACGTGAATTCTTAGAAAAAATAATGAATATTTCATTAACAGAATTAAAATTAAAAGGTGTAAATTTAGAAAAATTCGAAAATGCATATACCATTGATGAATTAAAAGCAGCTGGTTATACCTTAACAGATTTTAAAGTAGCTGATTTTGAATTAGACAAATTAAAAGAAGTATATACCATTAATGAATTAAAAGCTGCCAATTATTCTTTAGCTGATTTTAAAGATGTATATACCATTGATGAATTAAAAGCAGCTGGTTATACCTTAACAGATTTTAAAGTATCTGATTTTAAATTAAAAGATTTAACAAAAGATTATTTTTTTATTGATGATTGTGAAAATAAAAAATTAGATTATGAAAAGTTTTATACTTTTGATGAATTAAAAGCTGTCGGTTATACCTTAGTTGATTTTAAAACCGCTAATTTAACATTAAGGGATTTAGTTTGTGTTGGTTATCCATTTAATGAAAGTAGACCAATTTTTTATTTAAAAGAATTAAAAGCTGCTGGTTATACTGTAAAAGATTTACTATTATATTGTGACGTGCGAGAATTAAAGGGCGCCGGTTATACTTTAGCTGATTTTAAAGCAGCTGATTATCCTCTTTCATTTTTTTTTAAACTAAACTTCAACATCGATGAATTAAAAATGGCTGGTTATACTGTAAAAGAATTAAAAGATATATATTCCATCAATGAATTTAAAGCCGCTAATTATACTGTAAAAGAATTAAAAGATATATATTCCATTAATGAATTAAAAGCTGCCAATTATTCTTTAGCTGATTTTAAATATGTATATACCATTGATGAATTAAAAGAAGCTGGTTATACTTTAGCTGATTTTAAAACCACTAATTTTAAATTACAAGAATTAAAAAATATATATTCCATCAATGAATTAAAAGTAGCCGGTTATACTTTAGCTGATTTTAAAGCTGTTAATTTAAAATCAAAAGAATTAAAAGAAGTATATACCATTGATGAATTAAAAGAAGCCGGTTATACTTTAGCTGATTTTAAATTTATTTATACCATCGATGAATTAAAAGCTTTCGGTTATACTGTAGCAAGATTAAAGTCTTTTTATAATCCCTATGAAATAAAAGAAGCTGGTTATACTTTTGCCGATTGTAAAAACCAATATCGTTCAGAAGTGTTACCAAAATTATTTAGCATCGACGAATTAAAAGCCACTAAATGTCCTTTAGCTGATTTTAAAGATGTATATGACGTTCAGGAATTAAAAGAAGCTGGTTATACCTTAAATGATTTTAAAGTAGTTGGTATTAAATTAAACAATTTAACTCGTACTTTTACCTTTGATGAATTAAAAGAAGCTGGTTATACCTTAACTGATTTTAAAAAAGATAATAATATAGAGCCGACTGTATTATTAATGTTTCATAATTATTCCGCTGATAAAATAAAAGAAATGGGTTATACCTTAGCTGATTTTAAAACATATTATGCATATAATACGATGGAACATAAAATATTAAAAAAATTAGAAAATGCATATACCATGGATGAATTTAAAGCAGTCGGTTATACCTTAAAGGATTTTAAAAAAGCTAAATTTGAATTACCAAAACTAAAATCTATCTATACCAACGATGAATTAGAAGCGGCTGGTTATTCGGAAGATGAACTAAAAGATTAGTTTAATCAATCAATTAAATATTTAATACCATTATTACCCACCAATAACCTTAATTAAAACAAGATTAAATTAATTTACTTTTGTTTTTGGTGGTAATAATTAAAAAAAAATAAAAAAATTAAAAGAAAAAAAGGAATGATAAATTATGGCAATTTTGAAAAAAAAATATAGATTAAATAAAAATAAAAAAAATGAAATTCAAGACAATGAAATTCAAGAAAATGAAATAAAAAAAAATAAAATTCAAGAAAATTATGTTTCAGTAAACAAGACTTTTTGGAGTCCTTCTTTTATTGTTAATATTACATGTATTTTAATAATTATTTTATGGTTATTTATGATTACTAATTTACATCAAGAAGGTCGTTTCCCTTTTAATAAAAATAGTCAAAAAACTATCCCAACTAATGAAACAGATTCGTCAAAAAAATGATGTCTTTAATTGGAAATATCAAAGAAAAATTATTAAAAATAATAACTTTATTTTTAATTATTTTTTTATTTGTTTGGATCTATTTTTATAGTGATCATTTTATTATTTTTTGGTCTAATTTTGGTAAAGGAATTGGATTTATGTTGAAAGATTTTGGTTCTAGTGTTTTAAATGCATTTTCACAATTACCAAATACTTTAAAATCTGTTCCTCAAGCGATGTTAGAAACAATCAAAGAATTACCTTCTACTTTAGCGGATTTTCCCCAAGCTATCATTAAAAGTTTAAAAGCAATAAAAAATTTAACTTTAACCTTTTTAGGAATTGAAAATAATGGGATTAATTGGTGGAATTGTATGAAAACAGCGATGATTGCTGGAACAGCAACAGTTGTTATCGCTCCTTGTGTTGGACTTATAGGTGTTACTGGATTAATGTGTGCTGGATTATTTGGATTTAGTGCTGGTTTTTTAGTAAATTATATTCAACAACAATATTTTCAAAAAGAAACCAATACTATTAAATCGAATTATAGTATTAATTTAGGTACTAGTATTAATTTAACAACTGAACAAATTGAAACCATAAATAATCATCCTTTAGTTAAAAAAAATTTTTCAGCTTATAAACATATTTTAACTACCATTGATAAAAATAATCAAGCTATATATGAAATTATTAATGTAGAAATTAAAATTGAAAAAGCTAATGAAATTTTGGAAAAATTAAAAAACTTACAAATTAAATATCAAAATGAAAAAAATAGTTTTAATTCTGAATTAATTAATAACATTCCCGTTTTAAAACAAATTACTCAAGATGTTGAAAATCAAATTCAACAACAAATCACCAATTTAGAAATTATTATTAATCAACAATTTAATAAATAATTTTTTATTATTTGATAAATAAATTAAAAATTACTATAATGAAAACAATTATTAAGTATGAAAGGTATAAAAATGTTAAATATTAAAGATATTAGTTTAAAATATTGGCTAGTAGGAATAATGATATCTTGTATTTTTTTTGGTTTGGGATTTAAAATAAAACAAAAAACTACAATTTCTCAACCACAACCTAATCATGAAATTATAAAATTTGTAACTAATCCTCATAAACCACAATTAACTTTAATTGATGATAATAGTCGTGAACTTTCATCAAAAATTAAACAATTAGAATTACAAATAACTCCATTAAATCAAGAATTGTATACTAAAATTACAGAAATTCAAAAAAAAGATCAAGAATTAACTGAAATTAAAAGACAACTCCAATTAAAAGAAATGAAATTAATTAATACTAATAATTTATCTACACAAGAAAAAGAAGCACTTCAAGCTGAAATTGAAAAACAAAAAAACCAAATAACAACAGAATTAAATAATTTAACTAATAATCTGCATACTCTACAAACACAATTAACAACTGAACAAAATAAAACTACTCAAAATGAGAACGAAGTTAAACGTTTAACTGAGGAAATTACTAAATTAAATAATGATTTAGTTCAAGCACAACAACAACAAGCGACGACTAAACAAACTACAATCACGACTTTAGAAGAACAATTAACAACTGAAAAAAATAATTTGCAAGCACAAACTAATAAAGTAGCTGATTTAACTAATAATCTGCATACTCTACAAACACAATTAAAAACTGAACAAAATAAAACTACTCAAGATGAAAACGAAATTAAACGTTTAAATGAGGAAATTACTAAATTAAATAATGATTTAATTCAAGCACAACAACAACAAGCGACGAATAAACAAACTACAATTACAAATTTAGAAGAACAATTAAGAACTGAAAAAAATAGTGTACAAGAACAAACTAATAAAGTAGCTGATTTAACTAAAAATATCGCGGAGTTACAGAATCAAATAAATAGTTTAAACGAAATTAATCAAAAATTTATTCAAAAAGAAATTGAATTAAAAGATACTCAAAAAGCTAATCAACTATCACAAGAAGCCATAAATCAATTAAAACAAGAAATAGAAACAACTATAAAAATTAAAAATGAAAAAGAACACAAATTAGCTAAAAAAACAAAAAATTTAAAAAATCTTCAATTTGATTTAGAAAATACTAAAAACAAATTACAAGAACACAAAAATAAAAATAAAGAATTAGAAATAAAATTAACTATTGAACAAAATAATTCAACTAATAATCAAAATAAAATTAAAGATATAAAAACAAAATTAACACAAGCTGAAATCAAAATTAAAACTTTAGAACAAGATTTAAATCAAAAACAAACCCAAATTCAATCTACCATCAAAACAATTAATAATAATTTTTGTTATGATTGGAATAAATTTAAAGGTTTAGAAGAAGTAATTGGGATGGAAGCTGAAAAAGAACAAATAGCACCTTTTTTATTACGTTTATTAAATCCTGAAAAATTTGCTGAATCCCAAATTTCTTCACTAAGTATTTTATTATATGGTCCTCCAGGAACTGGTAAAACTTATTTAGCACAAGCAATAGCGAAAGAAGCAAAATTACCTTTTTATCAATTGTCCTCAAGTGATTTTTCTAAAAAATTTGTAGGTGAAGGCCCTAAATTAGTTAAAGAAATTTTTACAATTGCGAAAAAAGAAGCACCAAGTATTGTTTTTATTGATGAATTAGAAGAAGCAGTTGGTGATCGTGATAGTTCCCAAAATCGTTCCTCTGATGCTAATAATATTGTTAATGCTTTCTTAACTCAAATAACCGATTTACAAAATCAAACCAAAGATAAACCAATTTATTTCATTGGTGCTACTAACTATAAAGATAAAATTGACCCTGCAGTATTAAATCGTTTTACTCATTTGATTGAAATTAAATATTTAGATTTAGAAGCACGAAAAAAATTTTTAATAACAAAAAGTAAAAAATATTCACATGCTATTTCTGAAGATGATTTTCAACTATTTTCTGAAATAATTGAAACCAAAAAAAATGAATATAAATCAATCAGAATTTTAAATAATTTATTTGAAAAAGCATTAGAAAAAAAAATTAAATATCAACATTCCAGTATATATTTTTCAGATTTTGCAGAAGCTTTGGAATCAAGTATTAATGAACCAAAATCAGAACAAGAAAATAAAAATCGTAGAATATATACAGAAGTAAAATATAAATTTCAACCATATAAATCATATACAAAACAAGAATATATAAATGCTAATTGTATAAATATAATGAAAGAAGCTAATTTTACAATTGAAGAACTTAAAGAACTTGGTTTTACAATTCAAGAAATGAAAGTTGCTGGTTATACAACCCAAGAAATGAAAAATGCTGGTTGTACAGCCTACGAATTAAAAAATAGTGGATATAAAGCTAAAGAATTGAGAAGTATTTATTCAATATACGAAATGCAAGCTAATGCTGGATATACAGTCCAAGAAATGAAAGAAGCTGGTTTTACATGCGTCGCATTAAAAGATTTTTATCCATTAATTAAAATAAAAGAAGCTGGATATACAGCCTACAATTTTTATAATGCTGGATTTTCAAAAAAACAAATAAAAAATTTTGGATTTTTCACAGATGAAGAATTATTAACTCTTTTTAATAAACAAGATTTAAAAATTTTTAGTTTTACACTTAAACAAATAAGACAGCAAAAAATGACAACCTCGACAGATTTGAAAAATTATGGATATACAATTAAAGAAATAAAAGAAGCTGGATATACACCTCTAGAACTTTTTAAAGAATACTGTTGTAACATACAAAAAATGAAAGATGCTGGTTATACAGATCAAGAAATAAAAGATGGTGGAAATACAATTAAACAACTGAAAAATAATGGTAACTTCCCTTTTAGTCCATATCAATTGGTAAACAAATATGGATTTACATTACAAGAATTGAAAGATGCTGAATTTACAATTCAAGAATTAATTGGACATGGTGATTTTACAATCAAAGAATTAAGATCTATTGGAGTTACAATCCAAGAATTGAAAAATTCTGATAAATATTCAAACAGAGTTATTGAAGCTAGTGAAAGTTCATTCAACAATTTGAAAGAATCTGGCTATACAGCCAAAGAATTGAAATATGTTGGTTATACATTTCAAGAATTGAAAGATGCTGGATTTACAATTCAAGAATTAGCACGCTGTTTTTCACCTAAAATTTTAAAAAAAGCTGGTGTTACAGCTAAAGAATTGAAAGGTATTGTTTCAATCTATATGATGAAACAATGTTATAAATATACAATGAAAGAAATAAAAGATGCTGGATATACAGACCAAGAATTAATAGATGCTGATGCTAAAAATGATAATATTTATAATAATGATAAGGTTTTTGACAAAGAAGAATTGGAATCTATTGGAATATACAAATAAAAAATATATTAATCTTTTTATTAAATTTTTAATATTAATAGCCATAAATTAATATTTTAAATTAGACCCTTTAATTAGGGTCTTTTTTAATATCTAAGTTCCACTATTTAAAAAAAGCATTATTTTACTATTAATTTTATTTTTAGTTATAATAGGCTTGTCAAATTTTTAATTAAAATTAATTCCATTATGAATTTAAAAAGTTAATGATTGAATTAAATTAAATATGAAAAAAAATAATAATTATTCCTATGATATTAAATTTAAAGCGGTGATTTTAAAACTCCAAGGTCGAAAGTATTGGGAAATTCAACAACAATTAAACATTAAAAGTCATCGCCAAATTTATGATTGGGTTAAATGGTATCAAACTGGACAAATTTACCGGTTTCAAATCCCAGTTGGTTATCATAAGCATCATTACTCTGACTATATTTCACCCATTCATGATCCTAAAATACATTTAATTAAAAAAACAATTCAAACTCGAATAGCGAAAAATAAAAAAAATCATCGGGATTTATATTTAAAAATTATTGACGAATATCAAAATCAAATCGCTTTAAATCGATTATTAAAGTGGTTAAATTTTAATAAAAGTAGTTATTATCGCGCTTTAAAAACCATGATTAATCCTCGACCGTTAACCACTACGGAAACAACTATCTATCAAATTTGTCATCAAAACCCTACGCATCATCCATTATTAAAAAATAAATTAATTTTGGGCCATCGAAAAGTTCACTACCTTTTAAAACAACGTGGCATTCAACTTAATCGTAAAACCGTTTTACGAAAAATGCGTCAATTGAATTTACTTTGTCAAACTCCCAAAAATACCGTTCCAGTGAAAAAAACGTTGCGATTTTATTCAAAAACCCCAACGGCCATTAAACCTAATTTATTAAATTTAAATTTTTCTGCTACCAAACCTTATCAAAAACTTGTCACCGATATTACTTATTTACCTCGTAACCTTTATTTATCCGCCATTATGGATTTATATAACCGGGAAATTGTGGCCTTTAAAATCGCTAGTCAACCCGATTTAAAATTAGTTATGAATACTGTTAACCAACTACCGCCCTTAACAACTCCGTGTATTTTACATGCCGATCAAGGTTCCCAATATACCAGTATCAAATTCATTACCTTTTTAAAACAACGTAACTTGCAACCTAGTTTTTCTCCGAAAGCTAGTCCGATTCATAATTCGCCTTTAGAGAGTTTTTGGGGAAACTTAAAAAGTGAAACTTTCCAAATGTCCTCCGGTAGTTTATCCCAAACAGAAATTATTACCATAATTACTAACTTTATTCAGTATTATAATCAGTCTCGTCCCCACCAATATTTAAATTATTATCCACCCCAAATTTTTAAACTTCAAAATGGTGTTCAAAATTAATTCATAAATCGAGGCGAGAGGTATCAAAAATACCCATTATTTGGTCGGTTAATAAAAAAGTAATATGAAAATCGTCTCCAATATTAAAATGAGTTTAAAACTACTAAAAAAGCGCTTCAAGGAATAAATAAAATCGCTGTTATTGAGTCGGTTAATAAAAAAGTAAACCCAATATACCTAAAATCCCTTTAGTTCAATTTAGGGCTATTTTGAGTTGTATTGGGGTTGGATTAAAAATTGAATAAAGTAGAAATAAAGATAGTTTAAAAATTTTTTTAAAAATATAAATATAAATATAGTTTTTAAACAAAATTTTTTCAAAAATATACGATTAAAATGTTAAAAATAAAGATAATTTTAAATTTTTTTTAAAAATATAAATATAAATATAGTTTTTAAACAAAATTTTTTCCAAATATAAAATTAAAATGTTAAAAATAAAGATAATTTTAAATTTTTTTTAAAAATATAAATATAAATATAGTTTTTAAACAAAATTTTTTCAAAAATATACGATTAAAATATTAAAATAATTTTTTAAAAATTTTTTTAAAAGATATAAATATAGATATAATTTTTTTAAAAAAATAATTAAATCATTTGACAAGATTTTTAAAAAAGTTAAAATATCTTTTAAAGCACTTCGAAAAATTTAAAAAAAAAACTATATTTATATTTATATTTATATTTTAAAAAAAATATAAAAAACAATAATTAATGTATATAACTTAATGTACAGATAATATTTTTTTCTTTTTTCTTTTTGGTTCTTTTTCTTTTTTCTTTTTTTTAAATTTTTTAAATTTTTTAAATTTTTTAAATTTTTTAAATTTTTTAAAAAATCAATTAATTTGACTTTTATTTTTTTTCTGGTTTAATAACAAATAAGAAATTAAATTTAAAAATTCCAGAAAGGTAAATAACTTTCTAAAAAAATAATTCAGTTAGTTTTAATAAAAAATTTGACAAAATATTTTTTTTTAGTTATCATTCAATTAAATTTAATAAACGATTTTTTTATTTTATTTTTGTGTTTTTAGTAGTTCCATTTTTCTGGTCCACTGCA
>NZ_JBKIOZ010000009.1:0-12473 GCF_046600495.1 Candidatus Phytoplasma pyri
TGCTGGATATGATTTTAAAGAATTAAAAGGTTTAATTGATACAGATAAATTTACACTTGAAAAATTTAGAGAAGCTGGATATACAGCTCAACATTTGAAAGAAGCTAAATATGATGATGCTAAAGAATTAAAAAATAATGCTAAATTTACAGCTCAAGAATTAAAAACTGCTGGATATGATGCTAAAGATTTAAAAGCTGCTGGATGTACAATTCAAGAATTAAAAGCAGCTGGATGTACAATTTCAGACATAGAAGAAGTTGGATTTAACGTCGGACAATTGAAAAACGAAGCTGGATATACAGCTCAAGAATTAAAAAGTGTATGTACAGTTAACGAATTGAAAGAAAATGGATTTACATTTAAACAATTGAAAGACGCTGGATATACAGCTACACAATTAAAAACTGCTGGATTTAATGATGTTCAACAATTAAAAGATGATGGAGAATTTACAGCTCAAGAATTAAAAACTGCTGAATTTACAATTGAACAATTAATAGAAGCTAATTATACACCTAAAGAATTGAAAAAAATTACTAATTTGTTACCAGAGGAAAAGAAAAAAATAATTTTTAAATATAAAGATAGTGTTGATGATGTTAAAAAATTGAAATTTGCTGGATTTACAGCTCCAGATTTAAAAGCTACTGGATATTTTGACGAAAGTGACGGCATTAGAAAAATGAAAGACGCCGGATATACAGCTAAAGAATTAAAAAATGCTAATTTTGCATTTGCAAATTTTAAAAAAGACGTTGTTGGATATACAATAAAAGAATTAAAAATCGCTGGATTTAATGCTAAACAAATGGTATTAGCTGGATATGACAAAAACGACATACAAAAATATTTTGGAAAAACAGCTGGATTTACAGACACAGATTTTTAATTAATTAAGAGTACAAGTTCATTAGTTTCGAATTAGAAATAACATTTACATAAAACATTATTTACAAGGATCAGGAATACCTAAAAATATCGGAAACTTATCTGATATAAAAAAACTAAAATCAAACAAAAACTGCTCCTTTGTTCATGTTAAAGACAAAAACATAATTAAATTGGTATCAAACCAAAAGTAATAAAGTTAATTTATTACTTTTGGTTTTAATTTTGTAATTATTAAAAAAATTAGTTTTAATAAACAGTAATGAAAAAATTTTGAATTAGAAAAAAATTTAATAAATCAAATTTAGTTTCAATAACAAAATTATTAAAATTAATTGGAATAAAATTATTTTTTATTCTTTTTATTTTTTTGGATTAATTTGTATATTGAAATTTATTTTTTAATGATAAACAACTAATTTAAAATGATTTGATTAAAACTTTATTGGTATTTAAAAATAATGATTTACTTTGAAAACTAAACTTAATTTTAATAAAAAAATAGAAACTAACTCTAATGAAAAAATAATTATAACTAATGCAATAAATATTTAATTGAAATTAACAAAAAGAAGAAAAATTAGGGTAAGATATTTTTATTGATTATATTAAAAATAAATCAAAGGATAAAGAAGTTTTTAAAAATTGTGATAGAATAGATGAAATTGGTAATATCCATTATAGAAAAGATGAAAATCAAACAATTGAAATAACAACTTCTGTTGTTATTGAAAAATAGTTAATTTTAATTAATTAAAAATTTGATAAAATTTTTTAAAAAAATATAAAAATGATTTTTAGAATTAACAATATTATATTTTAAAAAATAAATTAAATTGAAAGTAAAAATATGATGAATAGTATAAATAGTAAAAAAAAATTATTAAAATTCTTATTAATATTTCCTTTAATTATTGCTTTTATTTTTGCGATTTATTGTTATGCTTTGACAAATCATGAGAACAAAATTGTAAGAAATTTTAAGATAATGCTACCAAAATTATCACAAAATTCAAACAATAAAAATATTTTACAACAATATTTGCAGGTAAATGAAACTGATAACGTTTGTAATAAAAAGGTTATTTTTTCTCCTATGAACGATGCAACAGAAACTGAACAACAACAAATACCAATTACAAATAAAACTTATATTTTAGAAACAACACCAAAACTTCTTAAAGAAGTAAAATTAGAGCGAGAATATGAAGTTTTTTTAGATGATAAAGTTTGTTCTAAAGAAGATATTAAAGTTAAAATAAACCAACCTACTCAAATTCAGGAAATTAAATATCCAGAAATAATAACACAAGAAATGAAAAAAATTGAAAACATTCAAAATGAAATAGGAAATTTAAATTTTATACAAATTCAAATAAAAGATTTTGTAAATAAAGAAGACAACAAACCTGATGATATTATTTTAAAAGCTTCAAGAAAAAAAGAAACAGAAAATAATCCGAGATTAATATTAAGAATTGTATATTTTTTCGATTATCAACAATTTAAAGAAATAGCCAAAATTAAAGAATTAATTGAACAAAATGTTGAATCAATGGATTTTAAGCTGGCATTTACAGTTTACACTGAAGAAACAACTGAAAAAAAATAATTTTCATAAATTGAGGATTTTATTTTAAAATTAATATTTAGATTTAATTTACTACAAAGTTAAATTAACCCTTATTATTTAACTTTGTAGTTTTTTTATTTAATTACAATGATTTAATTTGCAATTATTATTATATTCAATATTTTTATTTTTGATTTTAGTTGAAAATAATTTTAGTTAATATTTTCTAAATTAAGTTCAATAATGATTACGAACATTTAATTTTAAAAATTATTAATCATATTTTTATCATGAAAAATAAATATTATTTTTTTTAAAAATTTAAATGTTATCATATAATTATTAGTAAGATATTTAATAAGATCTTATTAATAATTTAATTTTTTTAAAAATATTATTATAAAATTAAAAAAGGTGAAAAATTAAAATGAAAGAAACCGATATTATAAAACATAAAATTAATAAATATGATATTTTGGATTTTAAAAATTTATTTTTTTTAGGTTTAATCTTAATTTGTGTTTTAAATGTTTATATGTTTAAAGATAATAATTTATATTATCATCAAATTTTCACACCTTTATTATTATGTATGGTTTTAGGTATTTTTTTAAATTTTATTGGTAATAACATCCCCTTTTTAAATAAATTTGGATTAGGTTTTTTATTATGTGTTTTAGTGCCTTCTTATTTAGTATATATAAAGTTAATACAACCGGAATTAGTCGAAAAATTTCATGAAGATTTTTTTAATAAAGGTATTAATTTTCCTAATTTTTTTATTATTTTAGTAATTGCAGGTGGTATTTTTAGTATTGATAATAAATTGTTAAAAAAATCAATTAAGAAATTTATTCCTTTAACTTTAATTTCTATTCTAGTTGCTTTTTTACTGGTTGGTGGAATAGGTTATTTAATTAAATATTCAGTTCCTAAAGGTTTTGTTTCTAAAGGTCACTTTTTAGATTCTATTTTTTATGTTTTTGTTCCTTTAACTAATGGAGGGATTAATTTTGGTATTAATGGTCTTGCAAATGGTATTTATCAGTCGGCAGTTAATAAAAAAATATCTAATTATGAATTACGTTCATATTTAGTTGCACCTTTAATTTTAACTCGTATTTTAGCGATTATATTTGCAAGTTTATTATGTACTTATTTTAATAAAAAGCAATCAAATGGTCAAGGTCAATTAGAAAATATTAAAAATAAAAATAATTCGATAAATAAGAATAAAAAAGTACTTGAAATTCAAGATATTAGGACAGGATTATTATTAGTTATTGCTTTTTATTTATTAGGTCATATTTTAAATTTTTTATTTAATGGTTATATTCAATTAAATCCTTTGGTATATATGATAGTTTTATTATTGATCTTTAAATTATTTAATTTAATTCCTTTAAGTTTTCAAGGTAATTTAATTAAAACTGGTAAATTTATGACTACTAATTTTGCTGCTCCTGTATTAGCAGGTTTTAGTTTAACTACTGATTGGAAAGTTTTATTAGATGCTTTAACATCATACAAGATAATTATCTTAGTTTTAACTTCTTTGTCAACAGTAACTTTAATTTCTCTTTTACTAGCGAAAAAATTTGGTTTTTATGCATTAGAAGCCTCTTTAACTGCAGGTTTAGGTTCCCACAGTATTGGTGCTTCTTCTGAAATCGGTAGTGTTATAGCGATTAGTAAAAAACCAACTTTATTACCTTTCATTAATATTACGACTCGTATTATTGGCCCAATTATTTTTGTTATTTCTTCTTTAAGTTTTAATTATTTTTATTTAATAAAATAATTAATCACAGAATTTATGAAGTTTAAAACAAAAGTAGTATTATGGTTTTAGTTGATTGGTAAAAAAAATATTTTTATTTATTTTAAACTTTTAAAATTAAATATTTAATAATTAGATTAGCTATTTCGCTAGTCTTTTTATTTTTTAAAATTGATTTAATTTAAAAAAAATTAAAGATTAGAATTAAATTGTTGAAAAGATATTTAAACTAATTATCAAATTTAAAAATAATATTTAAATATTTTTTTTAAAATAAAAAAGTTTTTTATGGAATTTTATATTTTTTTCAATTATTTTTAATATATTTTTTTATTTGATTTAGTCAAGATTTGAATTATGGAAAGATTATTTGATTTAGTTTTTTATTTATATAAGAGTTAACAAAATAATAATAAATATCAATAATTATATTGATAATTATTATTATTTTCATTTTTTAACCTTATGTAAAAATTTTTTATTATAATAATAATTATATTTAAAAAATAAATTTTTGAATGATTATTTTTTTCGAAATTAAATTATTTTATTTATCAATTTTAATTATAATTTTTAATCTTTAATTACTTGATTTTTAAAAATAAAATATATTTTATTAATTTGGAGGTATAAAATATGATTTTAAATAAGTTTAAAAAAATATATTTTATTAATTTATTTTTGACTTTGATTATTTTTATATTTACAAATTTTAAGTTTTTTTGCCCACAATTATTAGATATTGTTAATTTTTATTTGAAATTACTTTTTTCTTTAACTTGGACTTTCAATGATGTCATTATTAATCGAAGATGTGATGAATTAAAACAAAAATATATGTTTTTAGATTCTAAACGTATTTTTTTAAAAAGATATCTTATTAGTTGGGGGTTATTTTTATTAGGATTTATTTTTAGCATTAAAATTTTTTATTACTCTCAAGTAAATAATTTTAATTTAAAATTTATTACTAAAATTATTAATTTTAATTTAAATTTGAATAATATTATATTTTTAATTTCTATTTTATTAGTTTTATTGATGTTATTAACCTCTTTATTATTATATATGTATAATAAGTTGAAAATTTTTATTTTTTTAGATTATTTAGAAAAAAAAGAAACCTTAAAAATTTTTAATCAAGATAATGATATTATTTTTTCGGAATTTAAAAAAAGACATTTTTTTGTTGTTAAAATGTATTTTTTAACTTTTTTTATCTTTCCTTTTTTATTTTTGTTTATTATTATTTTTGTTAATTATAATTTAATTTTTAATTCGTTATTTTTAAAATTTTATTATTTGATTTTGACATTACCTTTATTAATTGGTAATTTGTTTAGTTGGATTAATTTTTATAAATTAGCTGTTCGTTTAGATAAAATTTAGTAGTTAATTATTTTTTTCAGATTTTTTCGAAAAAATTTTTAAAATCAAAGTTTAAAATTTAGTTTAATTTGATAAAATAAAATAAGATGAATTCATTTTACTTGAATTTTTATTTTTTAAAAGTTATACTCATTAATATGATATAAAAATTAAAAATATTAATTTCTTATTTTATCTTTATAAGTATTTTTAATTTTTATATTAAAATAAAAAATAATTAATAAAGAAGGGAAAAAAATATATGTTTACATCTAATTTTAAGAATAAAAAATTTTTATCTTTATTTTTTGTTATTTGTTTAATTTTTTTACCATTTTTTTCAAATCTAAAAATATTAGCAGATGGAGCTGCTGCTTCTTCAGCAGGAGAAACAACTAATAAACGAGATTTAGCACAATATATTCGTGATAAAAATGCTGGTATTTTATATATTGGTCCTATAAGATATAATGAATATGATAATTCAACATCAAAAAGTAAACCATTAGGTGAAGATGTTTCTTCAGTTTTAGAAAAGATAATTTTACCAGCAGATCTAAAAATTGTAGATGATTATCAAATGGATATTGATAACGTTCATAACAAAATTACATTAAAATTGACTGACAAGGGAAAAAAAATTTTTCAAGGAGATGTTGTATTAACCTTTGATAATGATCTTGAAAGACTTCAAATAAATGATAATACTATTAAGTTAACAAAAGAACAGTTTGACAATTTAAAAGATAATAATAAATATGAATCATTGATACAAGCTATTGGAAAAACAAATCCTTCAACAACAATATTATTTAGTGATGGTAAAGATTTAATCATCGGTTTGGATTCAGATAAAAAAGTAGTTACAATACAAGGTGCAAAATTAAGATCTCCAGGAAATAAGGAATTTATTAATTTTGCAAATAGTCGAACTATTAAATTAGAAGTTTCAAATCCACAAACAACAACTTCTACTACCACAAACGATGATAATAGTATTTCTTGGTTAGTATGGTCAATAATTATTATTTTTGTTGCGGTAATGGGTGTTATTGCTTTTAGAATTTTCAAAAATAAAAGATAATATAATATTTTAAAATTAAAATTTTTAATACGAAAATAAGAATATAAATGTTTAAATTTCTTAAAATAAAAAATTTAAATATTTAATTCTTATTTTTTATTTAATGAATTTAAATTATTATCAATCATTTACTAATATTTTTTCAAAAAAATAAGTACTTTTTTAATTTATTATTAATTATAGTTGAATTTTTATAAAAAAATATTTAATATATATATAAGAATAATTATTTTTTTTATTAAAAATAATTATTTTATTTTTTAGATAAAATATTTTTTTTAATTTAAAAAAGATATAAATTCAAATTTAATTTAAGGAGAAAAAATGACTTTTTATTATCATAAATTAGAACAAAGATTTGAAGAAATTGGTTGTTTAGGTAATATTTTGAATTTATTAAATTGGGATATTGCTTGTAATATGAAATCGGGTTCGGAAAATAGTCGAACTAAGGAAATTATTACTTTAAATAATATTATTCGTAAATTATTGATTTCTGAAGAAAATAATAATTGGCTTTTAGAAGCACAAAAAGAAATTAATGATTTAGATCCATGGCAACAAGTTAATTTAAAAGAAATAGCTTTAAAAATTAAAAATGAAAAAATTATTTCTGAAGAATTACAAAATAAATTAATCTTAGCGACTAATCAAGCTGATTTAATTTGGCGTCAAGCTAAAGCTAATAATGACTACGAATTATTTAAACCTTATTTAGCGAAAGTTATTAAATACACTAGGGAAATTGCTCAAGTACGCGCTAAAGCATTGGGTTTATCATTATATGATGCTTTAATTGATCTTTATGATACTGGTACAACAGTAAAAAGTATAAAAAAAACTTTTACAGTTTTAAAAGAAAAATTACCTTCTTTAATTAAAGAAATTTTAAAAAAACAACAATTTCAAAAAAATTTATATCAAAAAATTTATTTACCAATTGAACAACAAAAAAAAATTAATTATCAAATCATGAAAACTTTAGGTTTTAATACTAATCAAGGTCGTTTAGATGAATCTGTACATCCTTTTTGTGGAGGTACTCCTCATGATATTCGTTTAACTACTAATTATTCCGCTGATAACTTTTTAAATAGTTTTTATGCTACTATGCATGAAACCGGTCACGCTTTATATGAACAAAATTTACCGGAAAAATATAAAAATCAACCAGTCGGGAAAGCTCGTGGGTTTCAATTTCACGAAAGTCAATCTTTACTAATTGAAAAACAAATTGGTAAATCAAAAGAATTTTTAACTTATTTAACTAATTTATTAAGTCAAAAATTTAATTTAAATGATTCTTTATTTAAAGCTGAAAATTTATATTTACAAGCTAATCAAGTAAAACCTGATTTTATTAGGATTTATTCTGATGAAGTTACTTATTGTTTACATATTATTTTACGTTTTGAGATTGAAGAATTATTAATTAATGATCAGTTGACTTTAGATGAATTACCAACTGTCTGGAATCAAAAAATGCAAGATTATTTAGGTATTTTACCAAAAAATTTTACTGAAGGTTGTTTACAAGATGTTCATTGGTCAGCAGGTTATTTTGGTTATTTTCCGAGTTATGCTAACGGAATGATTATAGCTTCTATGGTTATGAAAAAAATTCAAACTATTAATCCTAATATCAAAAATGATTTTACTCAAGGAGAATTTAGTAATTTAAATCAATATTTAAATCACAACTTTAGAAATTTTGGTTCTCTTTATTCTAGTGAAGAGATGTTATTTCAAGTGACAGGCGAAAAAGAACTTAATCCACATACTTTTTTAAAATATTTAGAAGATAAATATTTATTTAATTAAATATTAGTGTTTTTAATTATTGGTTGTTTAATAAAAAAATTTAATTTCAGAATTTTTATAATTAAAGTTAATTTTAAAAAAAAGTTATACAGAAAGAAATTTAATTAACATGAAAAATAAATTTAAATTATTTTTTAAAAAATTTTTTCAACATCGTGCAGATAATATTTTTAAAATTTTTTTTGCATTGATTTTGATTTTAATAGTTTATATTATTTTCGGAATACAATTAAATAATATTTATCAAAAATCTGCAATTGTAGGTTCTAATAAATGGCAAGATTTAATTTATTATTTTACTAATCAAAGTAATATCTTAGTTTTAATTACTATGACTTTGTTTTTTACTTCTTTTAGGAAAAATCCTAAATTTTCTGGTTTAGCTTTTATTACTTTAACAAGTATTTTATTTACTTTTATTGTTAATCACGCTATTGTTGATAGAGAAGAAATTCAAAATTTTAGTTTTTTTTCTAGTACTAAACATTATCGTCATACTATAATTCCTATTTTGTATACTATTTTTTATTTTTTTAAAAACATTTCACCGATTGCAATTAAAAAAGTTTACATTAGCTTAATTCATCCTTCAGCTTATTTTTATTTTTTTTTAATTCGAGGTTTGTTTGACAAAGAAACTAAATATCCTTATCCATTTATAGATCCTACTCAAAAAGGTATTTTTAATATCACAAGTGAAGGTGGACAAGGTTATTTTTTAGTTTTATTAATGTCTTTCATTTTAACAATTTTATTTTATTTTTATAATTATGGATTAGCTTTTATTAAAAACCGATATTTTTCTTATTATAGTCAAGATTGTTTTATCAAAAATAATAAATAGTTAATTTTTAAAACTAAAAAAATATTTAAAATCAGTTTTAAAAATAAAATCAAAATATAAAATAATTTTATATCTTTATTTTCTTATTATCAGCAAGTTGATAATAAAATTAATTTAAAAATTTTTTCATTTTTATTTTGTCATTTTTATTTTTTATTTTAAACTTTTTTTATTATTTAGTATATTACTTTTATCAGAGAGATAATATAAATTTTTATTTTATAATAAATTTTATAATAATATTATAAATACTATGACGTTTTAGATAAATATTTAATTTTAAAATTTAGTTTTTTGAAAAAACTAATTATTTATTTTTAAATTTAATAAATAATAATTTAAAATTAAAAAAATAAATATAAAAAAAGACCTTAATAATAAGGTTTTTTTTATTTTACTAATGATTAAGATAATAAAGAAAATATTTATGATTGACAAAAATATATATATTTATTCATTTGCTGAAAAAACATAATGTTATTAATATTTAAAGCTTGAGAATAATTAAAATATAATTTAAAAGTTTTTATCTTTTTAAAAGAAATTTTTATTAAATTTAAATTTTACTATAAAACTTTTAATTATAATTACCAAAAAATAAAGCGAGTATTTAGTTATTATTTTAAATTTCAATAAAATTAATTTTTTTTCGATAAAATTATGAAATTTTGATAGATATTTTAAATTTATTTTTTAATATTTTAATTCATTTAGTAAATTTTTTTATCAAAAATTATTTATATAATTAAAAATTTTTTAAGATTATTTAATTATTATAATCAACAACAAACCTATTATTTTTTTCTGTTATATGTATTGATTAAATTATAAAAATTAACTTAAAATTAATATTATTATTAAAAAAATTATTATAATAGTTGATATCCCTAAAAAACTACTTTTCCAATCTTCTTCCATAAAATTATATAAACCTTTAAAAAAATAAAGTGTTCGATGAAAAAGATTACCTTCTCGTCTTTTCTGTAAAATTAAATTTTTATATTCTTGATTTTTTTTTAATTTTGTTAATTCATCTTCATTTGTTGTTATTTCTTTTTTTAATGTTGAGTTTTGTTTTTCTAATATTGATGATGGTATTGGTTCGACTGATAATATTGATTTTGATAATTCTTTTTCTTTTTGTTTTTCTAAATTAAAAAAATTATTATTATTATTTAATTTGGCTTTAATACTATTAAAATTGATTAAACTGATTAAAAATATCAAAATAAAATTAATAATTAAAAAAATAATTAATTTTTTAAAATTCAATTTTAAATTATTCATAAAATATTCTTTCTTTTTAATATTTTTTTTATTTAAACTTAAATATCTGAATATATTATATACATAATTTATTAATTTAAAATTAATTAATAAAAAAAAATCACCAAAAAATGGTGAAATAAAAAATTATTTATTTAAAATAACTTCAATAGGTTTTTTTCGAGCGAAACTAAAAATAGGATAAAAAATACTAATAAATATAATTAAAAAAGTATTTAATAAAATACTGAAAAATACAATTATCCCTTGTAAATAAAAAATAATGCTGTCTTTGAATGCGATTAAGTCTAATTTCATATTTTCAATTATTGTTGATAAATCTTGTGATAGCGCGAATTCTGTTTTATAATTTTGTAATTTATTAACAGAATTATCAACTATTCTTTTTACCATTTGATTGATAAAAAAATCTTTTAAAGGAACTAAATAAAAAAATAAAATTCCAAAAATAGCTATTAAAATAGCGATAACAAAACCTTCACTAAAAAAAATCTTAAAAACATCTTTACCTCTAGCGCCTAAAGCTCTTAAAATACCAATTTCTTTTTTTTTAAATTGAATACTTTGTTTTACAAAACGGCCAATAGTAAAAAAGACAGTTACAAAAACAATTAAAATAAAGTAAATCATACCTAAATTAGCGCTATCAATGATTTGACCAATATTATCCATAATCATTTTGATTAAATAATATAATTCTACAAACCCTCTTGTTGTTGGTCCTTTATAATCTAATAATTCTTGAGAATGAACTTGAAAATTTTGTAATTTCGTAATTCCGAAAAATATAGCGATGGAAAAAGTTTGTAAATAAAACATAAAAGAAGACATTAATAAAAAAATCGCTAAAGTAAATTTTTTTTCTTTGAAATAACTAATCCCCATTTTTAAAGCTAATTTCATTGGTAAATGACTACTAATTTGAATCATTTCTTGCGGTTGAACTACATCAGCGTTCTTCTTCGCAACTTGATTAGTTGGGATAAATGAATCTTTCAGGTTATTGTGTTTATTTTCCACTTGGCGCAATTGAAGTAACATTTCTGCCGTAATGGCTTGTCCTACTTTTAAGCTTTGTTGATTTAATTTTTTTTTAGGAGCGCTGGCAGCAGTATTTTTAGAGAAGTCTGATAAAATTTCTCCGTCTTTCATTTCAATCACACGGTGGCCATATTTATAAGCGCTTTCAGGATCATGACTAACAATAATGACTAATTTATCTTGAGATAATTTTTGAAAAATTTCTAAAACTTGTTTGCCGGTTTCGGAATCTAGATTTCCGGTTGGTTCATCAGCTAAAACAATAGAAGGGTTTTTTATAATAGAACGAATAATCGCTATTCTTTGTTTTTGACCCCCTGAAAGTTGATTAACTTTTCTTAATTCAAACCCATCTAATTCAAATTCTTTTAATAATTTAGCAATCAAAATCGGATCCGCTTTTTTACCTTGTAGATGTAACGGTAAAGCTAAATTTTGAAAAACATTCAGATCTTCAATTAAATTGAAATCTTGAAAAACAAACCCTAAACTACCATTACGGTAATTATCAAAATCACTTTGTTTAAAATTAACGGTTGAATTACCATTAATTAAGATGTCACCATGATCAAAAAAATCTAGTCCCCCTAATAAATTCAATAAAGTAGTTTTACCAGAACCCGATTTTCCTAATATAAAAACTAAGCCTTTATCAGGTAAATTTAAAGATATATTTTTTAATACATTAACGGGCGCTTGGGATTTATTAACAAAACTTTTATTTAAATTTGTTATTTGAATCATAATAAAATATTCTCTTACTTTCTTTTTGTATATTTAAAAA
>NZ_JBKIOZ010000010.1:0-7551 GCF_046600495.1 Candidatus Phytoplasma pyri
CTTTTTTTGCATTATTATCATTATTTGTATTTTCATTTTTTGAAATAACTTTTTTTTCATTAACTAAAGAATTATTTTGTTTTATCTTATCAGTTTTATTTGTAAAGTAATTTTTTATATAAGATGCAAAATAACTAAAGGCTGAATTAAAAATCTCTCTCTTTTTTTTTGAAATATATTTTTGAGATTGTGAATAAAATTCGTTACTTTCGTTATTATTATTAACAACATTATCTGAAATACTTTCTTCTGAAGATAAATTACTTGAATCATCTTTGAAAAAAATTGTTTTTATTTTTTGTCCAAAAAATAAATAAAAAAGTAATAAAAAAACGACTAAAGAAAAAATTAAAAAAATTTTTCTGAAATTATTCATATAAATTGTATTTATGGTACCCTTTTGTATTTTGTTATATTTTTTATTTTAATATTTAATTTTAATACAATATAATAATATCACTAGAATTTTAATACTAAACAAGTATAAATATAAATACTAAAAATTGGTTATACAAATAAATTTTCTTAGTATTATAAATTATTATAGCATAAATTATTAAACTTTATAAAAATATATATTATTTATAATATATTTAATTATTAATACATTTTTATATTTTTTTATGTATTTTTTATTATTTATAAAACATTCATTTTTACTCTTCAATTTTTAATTTAGTTTCTTAAAATCATGTA
Organism: Candidatus Phytoplasma pyri; assembly: GCF_046600495.1. Taxonomy (NCBI): domain Bacteria; kingdom Bacillati; phylum Mycoplasmatota; class Mollicutes; order Acholeplasmatales; family Acholeplasmataceae; genus Candidatus Phytoplasma; species Candidatus Phytoplasma pyri. Next base: position 697 of record NZ_JBKIOZ010000010.1, read on the forward strand.
AACTTATTAAGATTATAGTATAATGTAGAGTGTATTAGTTTAAATTTTTAAATTAACTTTTACTTTTATAAATTTAGAATAAAAAAAATATAATTAAAATTAAAATTCATTTTGATAAAGAAAGTAGGTTGAATTAATATAAATAATGATAATAATATTATTTTAAAATTAAAAAATATATTGGATCAGTTAAAAGACAATATTATAGCTACTTTAATAATTTTAATTATAATTATATTTTTTTTAGGAACTTTATATAAATTTTTATGTATTTTTTTAAAGATGATATGGAAATTATTTATTATACAATGGAAATCTAAAAGTAAAAATGAAAAAAATAAAGATATAAATTTAAAATATTTAGAAAATAAAAATGATCCAAATAATTTTAACAACAATTTATCATTAATAGAAATAAAAACTTTAGAATTATTATCAAAAGAAAATGATAATAGTTATTATCGTAATTTAGAAATAGAACAAAAATTAAATTTTCAAAAAATTGAACAACAATTAATGATAAAAGATATGGAAAATAAATTACAACAAAAATTATTCGAAATGGAAATAAAACAAAAAATTAATAATTTAAAATCAAATATAGAAAATGAAAATAATGAAAGTAATGAAAATAATCATATAAATAAAGAAAAAATTAATTTGAAATTACATGAAGAAATTGTAACATATTTGAAAGATATGAAAAAAGATATAAAAGATATTCATTTTTCTATTATAAAAGATAAAAAAATAAAAACTTATTATAGTGCTGAAGAACAAATATTATATATTAATCCATACGATTTATTTAATTTAGAAGAAGATAAGAAAAAAATATGTTTAAAAAATTAAATGTTTAATATTTTGAAATACTATTTTAAAAATAGTATTTTTTATATTTTAAATATTAATTGTATGATACAATATAAAAAAGGGGTAAAAGTTAAATATGAAAAATTATTCTTTTACATTTGACGTATCACAATTAAAAAAATTAAAAAAAATTTATAAATCTTTTTTAATAGAAAAAGAATTTAATAATAATAATATTTATTTTTTTTTACAAAAAGGTAACACAAAAATGACAGCTTATAATAACGGAACTTTTTTTATAAATGGTGAAAATATTCAAGAAGAAATATTAAATATAAAAGAAATATTAAATATAAAAGATTATAGTGCTATTGGTTCAGATGAAGTAGGAACTGGAGATGTTTTTGGTTCTATAGTAGTTTGTTCTTCTTATGTAACTAAAGAAAATATTTCATTTTTAGAAAATCTTAATATAAAAGACTCTAAAAAATTAACAGATGAAAAAATTATTCAATTAGTTCCTCAAATTATAGATAAAATAACTTATTCTTTAATTTCTATAAACCCTTATAAATATAATATTTTAACTAATAAAGGTTTTAATTTGAATAAAATTAAAGCTATATTACATAATGATATGATTTTAAAAAATTTAATAAAAATAAAAAAAAATGTTAACGTTATTTTAGATAAATTTACTAGTTCTAAAAATTATTTTAATTATTTAAAAAATGAAAAAAAAGTTTATAAAAAAATATTTTTTTGTAATAAAGCAGAAAAAATTCATATTAGTGTAGCTGTATCTTCTATGATTGCGCGTTATGCTTTTTTAAAAAATATATTTTCTTTAAGTCAAAAAATAGGAATAAAATTAAAATTAGGTGCTTCAGTGGAAGTTGATAAACAAATAAAATTTATATATGAAAAATATGGAATGAATATTTTAAAAAAAATTGCTAAATGTAATTTTAAAAATATAACAAAACAATTTACTAAAAATTAAATATTATAAAAATTTTAAATTAAAAAAAGGATAAAAATAATAAAATGAACAACAAAAACAATAATACTATTTTTAGCCAAATAATTAGTAGAAAAATCCCTAGTTATATTATTTATGAAGATAATGAAATAATTTCTTTTTTAGACATAAATCAGTTTACTAAAGGTCATACTTTGGTTGTAACCAAACAAGAATATACTAATATTATAGAAGTTCCCGAAAATATATTTTTACATTTATTTAAAATAGTGCAAAAAATAAGTAAAACTTTAATTAAAACTTTTCAAACTAAAGGTTTAAATATAATTAATAATAATGGTAGTATCGCTGGACAAACAATTTTTCATTTTCACGTGCATTTATTACCACGTTTTAATGAAAAAGAAATTATTTTTAATTTTAATAAAAATAATAAATTAAATGCAGATTATTTTAAAAAAATACAAAAAAAAATTATTAATAATTTTGAATAAAAAAATATGTTTAATAGCATATTTTTTTTATTTAATTATATCAGTTTTCATATAAGAACGTAAAACTTTAGGTATGGTAATTGTACCATCTTCATTTTGATAATTTTCTAAAATAGCAATTAATGTTCTTCCTATAGCTAAACCAGAACCATTTAAAGTATGCACGTATTTATTTTTTTCTTCATTTTTAGAATAAAACTTAATATTAGCTCTGAAGGATTGAAAAGATTCTGTATTGCTGATTGAAGAAATTTCACGGTAACTATTGCTACCAGGTAACCAAACTTCTATATCATAAGTTTTAGAAGCACTGAAACCTAAATCATGAGGTGGTAACATAACCACTTGATAAGGTAATTCTAATTTTTGTAAAACTGTTTCTGCGTCTTGTAACATATTTTCTAACTCCAAATAAGAATCTTGGGGTTCGGTAAATTTGATTAACTCTACTTTATTAAATTGATGTTGTCTTAAAATACCTCGCGTGTCTTTTCCAGCAGTACCTGCTTCTTGTCTAAAACAAGTTGTAAAAACAACATAATTTAATGGTAAATTTTTTTGAGATAAAACTTCATTGCGATGCAAATTAATAGCTGGCACTTCACCAGTAGGATTTAAATACCAATTATTACTATTTTCTAATCGATAACTATCATTTTGAAATTTTGGTAATTGTCCTGTACTGAACATAGATATATCATTAATAATAAAAGGTGGAATTATTTCTATATAACCTTTTTCACTATGTAAATCCATCATAAATTGCATTAAAGAACGTTCTAAACGCGCTCCTAATCCCTTATATACAATAAAACGACTTCCAGTAATTTTAGAAGCTCTCTCAAAATCTAAAATATTTAAATTTGTTCCTAATGTGACATGATCTTTAATATTAAAATTAAATTTTTTAGGAGATAAATATTTTTTAAAATTTATTTTATTGTTATTTTTTGAAAATAAAATTATTGATTCATGAGGTAAATTAGGAATATTTTTTAAAATTTCTAACATTTCAGAATTTGTTTTTTTAAAATCATCTTCAAGAATATGAATTTCATTTTTTAAAAATATACTTTTTTTAGAAATATTATCAATATTTTTTCTATTTTGTTTTAAAATAGATATTTCTTTAGAAATTTTATTTTTTTGATATCTTAATTTTTCAATGTTAACTATTATTTTTTTTTTTTTAATATTTAAAATAAGTAATTTATTTAAATATGAAAAATCACCTGTTCTAGTATTAAGTTTTTTTATTACTTCTTCTATATTTTTAATAATAAATTTTAAATTTAACATAATTAACCCTTGAATTATATTTAAAAAAATTGTGAAAAAAATAATTTATTAATTTATATTATTAACTAATTTAGATAAATTAGATTTATGTCTAGAAACAAAATTTTTAGAATATATATTTTTTGAAATACCTTTGTCTAATTTTTTATATGATAAATTTAATAATAATAAAGCTTCTTTTTTATTTTTATTTTCAATTGCTTTATTTAATTTTTTAACAGCTGTTTTTACAGATGATTTAAAAGAAACATTTTTTAATCTACGTTTTTCATTAGTTTTATTACGTTTAATTTGTTGCTTAATATTTGCCACAAGATTCACTTCCTACAATTTTATTTTTATAAATTTTATAAAGACTATATATAAAATAAATACATATGTAGATATTTATTTCATTTCACATTTAATTTTAACAAATAAAAAAAAAAAAATCAAATATATTCAAAATATTAAATTTAATAAATATTTAATATTTTTTTTAAAATGATTTAATTTAATATAAAATTTTTTTTATTCTATTATGTTAAAATATATTAAGTAGATAAAAAGTAACATATATTATTTATCAAAATAATTTTATAATTTAATTTTTAAAAAATTTGAATAAATGGAGTGCTTATATAAATGATTGCAAATTCAATCACTACTTTGAGAATAATTTTAATTATTATTATGTCTTTTTTTTTAGGTTTAAATGATAATTCTTTAATATTAAAAGACAATAAACCACAAATTATACTTATAATATTTCAAATTTTTTTTATTATAGCAATAATAACAGATTTTTTAGATGGATATTTTGCTAGAAAATTTAAACAAAAAACTCATTTTGGTAAATTTTTTGACCCTATAGCGGATAAATTATTAGTTATAAACTCCCTCTTTTTTTTATACAAAATATATGATGTTACTGGAAATAAAATGAATGAAGAAATATATTCAGATATTATAAAAATAAAATCAATAATAATAATGGTTATAATGATTATAATTATTAGAGATTTTTTGGTAACAGGAATAAGATTATTAGCTTCTGAAAAAAATTATATTATTGAAGCTTCTTTATTAGGAAAAATCAAAACTGCTTTTACTTTTATAATTATTGGATTTTTATTATTTAAATCAATTTATTTTAAAAGCTATTTAAAAAAAGAAGAAATAATAATTTTACTATTAATTATAGTTATTTTGACTTTAATTTCTGGAATAAATTATTTAATAAAAAATTTTTATATTATTAAAAATAATTTTTAAAATATTTATTATAATTAATACAATGAACGACAAATATAAAATATTATTAGGAGAATATTATGGAAAATAATAAAAAAGAAAATAATAAAAAAGAAAATGACAAAAAAGAAAATAATTTAAAAATTTTAGAAGAAACTATAAAAGAAGTGGAAAAACAATTTGGTAAAGGTAGTATTTTTAAATTAAATTCTAATAATAATCAAAATTTAGAAACTATTCCAACAGGTTCAATGTCTTTAGATATTGCATTAGGTATTGGTGGTTATCCTAAAGGTAGAATTATTGAAATTTTTGGACCCGAAAGTTCAGGTAAAACTACTTTAACTTTACATGCTATTGCAGAAGCTCAAAAATTAGGAGGCAATGTCGCTTTTATTGACGCTGAGCATGCTTTAGATTCGAAATATGCTAAAGCTATTGGTGTTAACATCGATGAACTTGTTTTATCGCAACCAGATAGTGGTGAAAAAGCTTTAGATATAGCTACATCTTTAATTAAAAGTGGTAGTATAAGTTTATTAGTTATTGATTCTGTAGCAGCCTTAACGCCAGAATCAGAACTAATGGGAGAAATGAAAGATATTAATGTAGGCTTGCAAGCAAGAATGATGGGAAAAGCAATGAGGATACAATCAGGTATAATTTCTAAAACTAATACTGTTGTAATTTATATTAATCAATTAAGAGAAAAAGTAGGAAATTTTTATGGTAATCCCGAAGTTACTACAGGTGGAAAAGCATTAAAGTTCTTTTGTTCTTTGCGTTTAGATATTAGAAGAACAGCAGAAAAAATTAAAAATAATAATGATGAAATTATTGGTGTTAAAAGTAATATTAAAATAGTTAAATCTAAAGTTTCAACACCTTTTAAAACAGCAACAATAGATATTATTTATGGAAAAGGTATTTCAAAAATAGGAGAAATATTAGATTTAGCTGTAGATTTAAATTTAATTAAAAGAAATGGTGCATGGTATAATTATAAAGACGAAAATATTGCACAAGGTAAAGAAAATGCTAAAATTTTTTTACAAAAGAATTTAGAAATTTATAATTTTTTAGAGGAACAAATCAGAAAAAAATATAAAATATAAAAATTAATTTTTAATTTATTAATAATTTGAACAACCTACTTTTTATAACCATTATAAAGCACAAAAAATAAAAAATATTTTATAAATTTAATTATATAGTAACTAAAAAAAATAATTAATTTAATTTTAATAAAAAATTTGACAAAATATTTTTTTTGTTTATCATATAGTTAAATTTAATAAATAATTTTTCTTTTGGTACTTCTAATGGTCCTATTTTCCAATATTTATAGCGACTTAAAGTTCCTCCTCCTATTTATTAATCAAAACTATAATCACTCGAAATGTTTCAAAACTTTGGACTTTTTAAAAACTAAATAAATTAATTATTTAAATCGATATTAAATATCGATTTTTTTTGTTTTAAAAGGGTCAAAAAATGTTAAATAATTTAAATACTGAACTTGAAATAAAAGTTCAAGCTTTTTTATTAGATTCGCAAAATCTTAAATTACGTGATGAGATTTATGAATTATGTGAAAAACCTCTTAGACAGATAGCAAGGAAATTTAAATTACCTCCAATGTTAGAGCGTAATGATTTAATTCAAGAAGGTTATTTATGTTTAGATGACACAATAAAAAAATATCGTAATAATTTAAGTAATTTTATTACTTTTTTTTATATTCAAGCACAAAATAAAATGCGTGATTTAATTCGTAAAACAGATGGGATTAAAAGTCATGTAGCTAAATATAATGAATTAGCTAATCAATATAGTAATGAAGATATTGAATATTTAGTTATTGATGAAGATAATGAAGAAAAAATATCTAATAGTTTAGGAGAACAATATTTTTTAACTCCTGAACAAATATTTATGCGAGAAATTAAAGCTGAAAAAATCGCCATTAAAATTAAATCAGCTAAATTAACTAAAAACGAATTACAAGTATTTGCAGTGGACCAGAAAAATGGA
>NZ_JBKIOZ010000011.1:0-6217 GCF_046600495.1 Candidatus Phytoplasma pyri
AGACAAAAACGATTTACAAACTAAAATTAATAATTTAAATATCGAAAAAGAACAACAAATAAAAATTTCAGAAAAAGACAAAAATGATTTACAAACTAAAATTAATAATTTAAATCAAGAATTACAAGAATTACAAGAAAAAAATACACAAATAATAAACCAATCACAAACATATAATAACGAATTACAAACTAAAATAGATATTTTAATTCAAGAAAAAGAACAGTTATTAAAAAATTTAAATGAAATAAAAAAAAATTCTAGTAATAATGAAACATCATCGCCTTATAATATACAACAAGCAATAGACAATTTTGTAAACTCAACAACAAATCAGTTTTAATATTTTTTTATTTTAATCCTCTATTAAAAAAATCAAATATTTTTCAAAAAGGCATAATAATAATGATAATTTTTTAAAAAAATTATAATTTTATATAATATATATTATTTTTTTCTATTAATTTTAATAAAAATATAAATATTATGTAAATTATTTGTAAAAAATATATAAAAAAATTAAATAATTTTATTTTTTAAAGTGTTTTAAAAAATTTAATATTTTTACAATGAAATAAAATTTTTAAACAACAAAAAAAATTAAATAAATTCATAGTAAGGTTAGGAACTAAGTTTAAACACAAAATAATTAAAAAAATATGATCTTTTTTTGGTAAATTTAAATTTTGTTTAATAATATCAAAATATAAATAATAACCATTAAAAGTTTTTGAAATAACTTGAAAAAAAATCATTAATAATAGACATAAAAATATTTGATAAATGTTTTTACTAAAATTATTAATGTTTTTTTTATACGAAAAAGATAAAAATAAATAAGACAAACAAGGAATAAAAAAATTTGTTAAAGCATTTAAAAATATCCATTGAGAACGAGAAAAACCACTTAAATGACCAAATGTTTCGAATAAATAACTGCTACCAGGTAAAATATTCAAAAAACAAATTAAAGAATAAATAATTATCCCTAAAAAAGCATATCTAAATTCTAAAATAATTACCATTAACATTAAAGGTATACCTGCAATGATAAAAAATTTAATACGAAGAATTGGTACCATAATATTAGATATATATATATATTTTGAAAATATATCTAAAACAAAAGATAAAGTTATTAAAAGAGAAACTATGATTATTTTGCGTAAATTAATTAATTTTATTTGCATAATAAATTTTTATTATAAAATTCCTTTCATTTTTTCTAAAAAAGAAAAAATATATTTATAAAAAATAAAATTAATTATTAATAACTCCAAATTCTTCATTCTTTTTATACAAAAATTGTTTTCCTTTTTGAGTTACAAATATATAATTACCTTTAAATTTAATATATTTTTTTTCAAATAAAAATTTAAGACATTTTTTATAAAAATTTAAAGACCATTTTAAATCTAAAGGGATTATTTCAGTATTAATTTTTTTTTGTTTTTGATTATGATTATGAATATGCATTAATAAATTAATCGAAGAAAAAATATTTTTTTGAAAACGATAATTAAATATTTTATAAATAATTCCATTAGTAGGAGCAAAAAAAAGCACTAATAAGAATAAAATCAAAACAATGAAAGCAGTTAATCCAGATAATGGTAAATCTGTAAAAATAGATAAACAATAACCAATATGAGCACTTAAAAAAGCTACTATTATTGATGCTAATACGCTATGAAATAAATTTTTAGTAAATAAAAGAGCAGTTGAAGCTGGCCCAATCATTAAAGCAATTACTAAAATAGAACCAACAGCATCGAAAGAAACTACTGCTGTTAAAGAAATCAAAGTAATTAAAATATAATTAATTAAAACTACAGAAAAACCTAAAGAAGCAGCTAAAGCTTTATCAAAAATTGCAATTTTTAATTCTTTATAAAAAATTAAGACAAAAATAATGTTTAAAAATAAAACTCCTAAAATATTAAAAATTCTGGGTAAAGTTACTAAATTAGGATCTCCTAAAAGTGCAGCATCAACATCTACATGTGCTTCTTTAATTCCTGCAATATTAAGGCCAATGATAATAACCGCAATAGAAAATAAAAAAGAAAAAGCAATTCCAATTGAAGCATCTTCATTAACTTTTTTATTACTACTTAATAACTCTGATAAATAAGCAGTTAAAAGACCTGTTAAAGTAGCTCCTATAATGAGTAAAGGAGAAGATAAGTCTTTTTGATATAAAACTGACAGAACAATTCCTAATAAAACACTATGACTAATTGCATCTACTAACATAGATTTTTTTTTCAAAATCAAAAAACTACCTAAAATAGAACAAGCAATAGAAGTTGAAATAATAGCAAAATAAGGATATATAATTCTTATATCAAACATATTTTTTTTATATTATCCCTTCTATTAATTCTTTTACTAATTTTTCCCCTTTAACACTAAAACAAATTTTATTATTTTCTTCTAAAATTAAATAATCTTTTTCAAAAAATAAAGGGTTAATTTCTGTAATTTTTAAATTATTTAAATCATTTTTATTTGTATAAAGATGAATCAAATGTTTAAAAATAATAATCTTTTTTTTATAATGATAATGTCTAAATTTTTTTTGAATAATACCATTTTTAGGAGCCAAAAGTAAAGATAAAAAAACAAAAATACTTAAAACTAAAGTAATGGCAGGTCCAGTTGGTATAGTAGAACCATTATTAACAAATTTATAAGAACTGATTAAAACGCCTAATATACTTGCAATAACAGAACAAAAACCAGCAATTAAAAAATTTAAAGATAAACGATTACTCCAATTTCTAGCAATCAATCCGGGAGCAATAATTAAAGAACTAATTAAAATTACTCCTGCAATTTGTAAACCAACAATTACTACTAAAATAGTTAAAGAATTTAATATAAAATTCATTATTTTAGGTTTAATTCCGATAATTGTAGCAAATTCTTCATTAAAAATAAATATTTTCAATTCTTTCCAAAAAATAGTAATAATAAATATTACTAATATAAAAATAATTATAATTTTTTCAATTTGATCATTTAATAAAGAAGCTGCTTGACCTAAAAAAAACTTTTCTAAACGAGAAATTTTAGTATCAGAGGCATGAATTTGAGCATATGATAAAAGTACTTTGCCTAAACCAAAAAAAGAAGATAAAAGTAAAGTCAGAATAGCGTCATATTTAATTTTTTTCGTATATTTTTTAATTATTTCGATTAAAAATAAAACTAAAAAAGAAGCAATAAAAGCACCTAAAAATAAATATTTATCATTTAATTCTTTTGTAATTAAATAAACTATAATAATTCCAGGAATACAAGAATGTGATAAAGCATCACCAACTAAAGCTTGCTTTTTTAAAACTAAAAATACTCCTAAAAAACCAGCAGTTATAGCTAAAAAAGAAGTACCTAAAAGTATTTTAAAAATATAACCTAAAGAATTTATATCTATATTATTAATACCCATTTTATAGGCCTAATTTAGTTACTTTTTTTTGAAATTTATTATCAGCATAAGTTTTTTTAATATTTTCATCATTAAAATTCTCTGCAATAGTTCCACTAGCTATTTTTTGTAAATTAATTAAAGCTACATGATCAAAATAAATGGGTACTGTTTCTAAATCATGGTGTACTACAATTACTGTTTTTCCTTGTTGTTTAAGAGACTTTAAAACTTCAATAATAGATTTTTCTGTTTTAATATCTACTCCTTGAAAAGGTTCATCCATTAAATAAATATCACCTTCTTGTGCTAAAGCACGAGCTAAAAATATTCTTTGTTGTTGACCACCTGAAAGTTCAGATATTTGACGATCTTTTAAAAAAGTCATTGAAACTTTTTCAAGACAATCTAAAGCAATTTCTTTATCTTTTTTACCAGGTCTTTTAAACCATCCTAAATGACCATAACGACCCATTAAAACAACATCTAAGACAGTTGTCGGAAAATCCCAATCCACTGAATTTCTTTGCGGAACATAAGAAATTTTTTTATAAACTTGTTTATAAAGTTTACCGTTAAATAATATTTTACCGGATATTTTAGGAATTATATTTAACATAGTTTTTAATAAAGTTGATTTTCCAGCCCCATTTGGTCCTACAATCGCCATTAAAACACCTTGAGGTATTTCTAAATCAATATCCCATAAAACTGGTTTTGTTTCATAAGCAACAGTTAAATCTTTGATATCAATGAAATTTGATCCCATATTAATTAAATTTTTACCCTTTCTTATCAAAAAAATATTATCTTTTTAAAATAAATTCTAGTTTTTACCTAAATATTTAAAAATAATTTCTATATTATGTTCAAATGTTTTTATATAATCATTTTCTTTATTTAAAGAATCCGAATACAAAATATCTTCTTCATTATCTTTAGTAGGACTGACTATTTTAACAAAATCTACCGCATTTTCTTTTAAAGATTGAATAGTATTTTCAGGAACAGAACTTTCAGTAAAAATAGCTTTAACGCCTTTTTCCTTAATAATAGGAATCAATTCTAAAATACGGCTAGCACTAGCTTCATCTTGAGTAGAAATTCCTTGTATAGGTTCTAAAATAAATTCTTTTTTATTATTTTGATCTTGTATTTCATTTAAAAATAAACACAAATAAGAAAAAGCATCATGAGCTGTAATTAAATAAACTTCTTTTTGTTCGAAATTTGTTTCAGTAATTTTTTTTTTAATATCTTTTGTTAAGTCTTCTAATTTACGATTATAATCTTCAAAATTTTCATCTATTTTTGTTTTAATTTCTGATTTATCTACAGCCTTCGGTTCAATAATTTCTATAATTTTTTCTTTTAAACTTTTACAAACTTTTTGCCATAAATTAATACTAAACCAAATATGAGGATCAGCATATACGCCTTTATCACCTGTTATTATTTCATCTGGTGATAAATAAGAATCGTCAGCAGCTGAAAAAAATTTACATTGATGATTATTTTTACCTTGACATAAAGTTTTAAAAGCTTTTTGCATTTGTGCTTCTAAATGAAGACCATTAGTAACTATTAAATCAGCACTTATGATATGCCTTAAATCACTCGGTTTAGCCTGATAATTATGTGGATCAACTCCAGTTGTCATTAAAGTCTGAACTTGGAAATTGGTTCCTTTAGTTAGTTGTTTAGATAAATCGCCTAACATAGTAGTAGTAGCAACTATTTTTTTTGAATTTATATCGTCTTTATTTACTTTAGAAATTTCCAAAAAAGCTAAAATACTTAAAATTAATAATAAAAAAGTACTTAATGATAAAATGCTAATTAAATAAATTATTTTCTTTGTTTTTAATTCCATTTAATTAATACAATTTCCCTTTTTCCCCTTTAATATTTTATTTTTTTTAAAATCATAAATTATTTTTCTTTATGATTCCAAAAAATATTTATTAATATTTTTATTTTTAGTTAATTTTAAATAATTAAAAAAACATTTTAAATAGATTTTTAGTTTTATTTAGTTTAAATTTTAAAATTTAATATAATTTTTTAAAATATTTAAAATTATTATAAATTAAACTAAAAAAATAAATTAATAATAAATTAAAATATTTAAAAAGTAATTGAAATTTTGAATATAATTAAAAATAAATATTTTATAATGCTTATTATTATTATTATAACTAATATTTTAAAAAATAATTAAAATATAATATTTTTTTTTGTTATTTTTAATTATTTAATCATAATTTTTTAAAAAAATGATTCAAATTATTGATATTAATCTTTTTTCTTCTACTTTTTACTCATTATTATTTTTTCACTCAAACAAATTATCATCATAAAAAATAATTAAATAATAATTTTTAAAATAAATTATTAAATTATAATATTAGGGGTTTAAAAAACCAAATTTTAGATTTTTATTATTAATTTAATTTTATTTTTTGCAAAAATCAAATAATTATACTACTTAATATTTAAATTAAATCAATTGACAATTGATTAATAAATTTTATAATTATAATAATAATTATATTTTTTATATTTTAAATAAAATAGTTATATAATTAAAAATGAAATTTAATAGATAATGAATTTATTATGTAAAATATAATTATTAAATTAAAAATAAAAAAGAGATGATGAAAATAAAGATATTACTTTTTAAATAAAACAATTTCTTTTAATGTTTTGTTTATTATATATTATCATAAAGTAAAAAACAAATTAAAAATATACTGACAAAAATGATTTAAACCTTATATT
>NZ_JBKIOZ010000012.1:0-4968 GCF_046600495.1 Candidatus Phytoplasma pyri
TTTTAATTTTTTAAAATAAAATATTTTGTTTAATCTTTGACAACTGAAGATGATAAAAATTTATTACGTTTACAAATTTAATTAATTTATTTTAATTAATTAAAGTTTTTTTATTTTATATTAAGAGTTTGATCCTGGCTCAGGATGAACGCTGGCGGCGTGCCTAATACATGCAAGTCGAACGGAAACTTTTAGTTTCAGTGGCGAACGGGTGAGTAACACGTAAGTAACCTACCTTTCAGACGAGGATAACAGTTGGAAACGACTGCTAAGACTGGATAGGAAGTTTTAAGGCATCTTGAAACTTTTAAAAGACCCGCAAGGGTATGCTGAGAGATGGGCTTGCGGCACATTAGTTAGTTGGTAAGGTAACGGCTTACCAAGACCATGATGTGTAGCTGGACTGAGAGGTTGAACGGCCACATTGGGACTGAGATACGGCCCAAACTCCTACGGGAGGCAGCAGTAAGGAATTTTCGGCAATGGAGGAAACTCTGACCGAGCAACGCCGCGTGAACGATGAAGTATTTAGGTATGTAAAGTTCTTTTATTAAAGAAGAAAAAATGATGGAAAAATCATTCTGACGGTATTTAATGAATAAGCCCCGGCTAACTATGTGCCAGCAGCTGCGGTAATACATGGGGGGCAAGCGTTATCCGGATTTATTGGGCGTAAAGGGTGCGTAGGCGGTTTAATAAGTCTATGGTCTAAGTTCAACGCTTAACGTTGTGATGCTATAGAAACTGTTTGACTAGAGTTGGATAGAGGCAAGTGGAATTCCATGTGTAGCGGTAAAATGCGTAAAGATATGGAGGAACACCAGTAGCGAAGGCGGCTTGCTGGGTCTTAACTGACGCTGAGGCACGAAAGCGTGGGGAGCAAACAGGATTAGATACCCTGGTAGTCCACGCCGTAAACGATGAGTACTAAGTGTTGGGTTAAACCAGTGCTGAAGTTAACGCATTAAGTACTCCGCCTGAGTAGTACGTACGCAAGTATGAAACTTAAAGGAATTGACGGGACTCCGCACAAGCGGTGGATCATGTTGTTTAATTCGAAGATACACGAAAAACCTTACCAGGTCTTGACATACTCTGCAAAGCTATAGAAATATAGTGGAGGTTATCAGGGATACAGGTGGTGCATGGTTGTCGTCAGCTCGTGTCGTGAGATGTTGGGTTAAGTCCCGCAACGAGCGCAACCCTTATCGCTAGTTACCATCATTTAGTTGGGCACTTTAGTGAGACTGCCAATGATAAATTGGAGGAAGGTGGGGATTACGTCAAATCATCATGCCCCTTATGACCTGGGCTACAAACGTGATACAATGGCTGTTACAAAGAGTAGCTGAAGCGTGAGTTTTTAGCAAATCTCAAAAAAACAGTCTCAGTTCGGATTGAAGTCTGCAACTCGACTTCATGAAGTCGGAATCGCTAGTAATCGCGAATCAGCATGTCGTGGTGAATACGTTCTCGGGGTTTGTACACACCGCCCGTCAAACCATGAAAGTTGACAATACCCGAAACCAGTAGCCTAACTTGCAAAAGAGGGAACTGTCTAAGGTAGGGTTGATGATTGGGGTTAAGTCGTAACAAGGTATCCCTACCGGAAGGTGGGGATGGATCACCTCCTTTCTAAGGAAAATATCATCTTCAGTTGTGAAAGACTTAAAAAAAAGTTTTTTATTTTTTAAGATAAAAATTAATAATGGCCGGGGCCTATAGCTCAGTTGGTTAGAGCACACGCCTGATAAGCGTGAGGTCGATGGTTCGAGTCCATTTAGGCCCACCAAAATATTTATTTTAAAAAAAAGCTCTTTGAAAAGTAGATAAATTAAGGTTAAAAGAATTAAAGAAATTAAGGGCGCACAGTGGATGCCTTGGCACTAAGAGACGATGAAGGACGCAATTAACGGCGAAACGTCACGGGAAGCTGTACATAAGTGAAGATCCGTGGATTTCCGAATGGGGCAACCCGCTATGTTAAAAACATTAGCATCTTTGTTTTACTACAAAGAAGACAACGCAGTGAACTGAAATATCTAAGTAACTGCAGGAACAGAAAGTAATAACGATTCCGTTAGTAGTGACGAGCGAACGCGGAACAGCCAGATACCATATTTAGTCATAAAATTTTAATGAAGTTGAAGTTTTTGGAAAGAAACACCAAAGCGGGTGATAGTCCTTTAAACGTAAGTTAAAATCTAAGGTATCAGAAAGTACGGCGAGACACGAGAAATCTTGTTGGAATATGGGAGGACCATCTCCTAAGGCTAAATACTCCTTAAGTGACCGATAGTGAACTAGTACCGTGAGGGAAAGGTGAAAAGAACCCCGGGAGGGGAGTGAAATAGATCCTGAAACTGTGTGTCTACAATTAGTCAAAGTTCGTTAATGAACGATGGCTTGCCTTTTGCAGAATGAACCGGCGAGTTACGATATGTAGCTAGGTTAAGTTTGAAGGAACGCAGCCGTAGTGAAAGCGAGCCTTAATAGGGCGATTAAGTTGCATGTCGTAGACCCGAAACTGAAGTGAGCTAGCCATGAGCAGGTTGAAATTTAAGTAAAATTAAATGGAGGACCGAACCAGGACACGTTGAAAAGTGTTTGGATGACTTGTGGCTAGGGGTGAAATTCCAATCGAACTCAGAGATAGCTGGTTCTCCCCGAAATAGCTTTAGGGCTAGCGTTGATTAAATATTTTAATGAAGGTAGAGCACTAAATGGGCAAGGGCTTCACCTCGAAGTACCAAACTCAATTAAACTCCGAATGTTATTAAAATAAGTCAGCAGTCAGACTGTGGGTGATAAGGTCCATGGTCAAAAGGGAAAGAGCCCAGACCGTCAGCTAAGGTCCCAAAATTGATGTTAAGTGGAAAAGGAAGTAAAGATGTTTAAACAACTAGAAGGTTGGCTTAGAAGCAGCCATCCTTTAAAGAGTGCGTAATAGCTCACTAGTCGAATGACTTTGCGCCGAAAATGTAACGGGGCTCAAACATCATACCGAAGCTACGGATAAATGAAATTTGATAATTTTATTATATGGTAGGGGAAGCGTTCTGACATCGCTGAAGCTATAGCGTAAGCAGTAGTGGAGAGGTCAGAAGTGAGAATGCCGGTGTAAGTAACGAAAAGATAGGTGGGAATCCTATCCGTCGAAAACCTAAGGTTTCCAGGGGAAGGTTCGTCCGCCCTGGGTTAGTCGGGTCCTAAGGTGAGGGAGAAATCCGTAGCCGATGGCAAACAGGTTCAGATTCCTGTACTAGTTAATAAACTGATGGAGGGACAAAGTAGGCTAAACGCACCTCTTATTGGATTGAGGTAGAAAAACCAAGTTTGAGAAAATAGGCAAATCCGTTTTCTTATTAAGAATAAGGTTTGAAGGTAACGTGTTTGACGTCAGACTTTCAAGAAAAGCTTCTAGGGTTAATTTATTAACTACCCGTACCGTAAACCGACACAGGTAGGTAGGTAGAGTATACTAAGACGCGCGAGAAAACTCTTGTTAAGGAACTCGGCAAAATAACTCCGTAACTTCGGGATAAGGAGGGCTTTTAACAAAAATTTAAAAGCCGCAGAGAATAGGCCCAAGCGACTGTTTATCAAAAACATAGGTCTCTGCTAAACCGTGAGGTGATGTATAGGGGCTGATGCCTGCCCGGTGCTGGAAGATTAAGAGGGGATGTTAGTTGTTTACAACAAAGCATTGAATTGAAGTCCCAGTAAACGGCGGCCGTAACTATAACGGTCCTAAGGTAGCGAAATTCCTTGTCGGGTAAGTTCCGACCTGCACGAAAGGCATAACGATTTGGGCGCTGTCTCAACAAGAGTCTCGGTGAAATCAAATTGTCGGTGAAAATGCCGACTACCCGCGACAGGACGAAAAGACCCCATGGAGCTTTACTGCAGCTTAATATTGATTTTATAATTAGAATGTACAGGATAAGTGGGAAACTGTGAACAAAAGACGCTAGTTTTTTGGGAGTTAACGTTGGGATACCACTCTTTTTATTTGTAAAATCTAACCTCCACAAGTAGATTGTGAGGGACAGTGTTTGGTGGGCAGTTTGACTGGGGCGGTCGCCTCCTAAAAAGTAACGGAGGCGTTCGAAGGTTCCCTCAAAATGGTTGGAAATCATTTGAAGAGCATAAAGGTAAAAGGGAGCTTGACTGCGAGACCTACAAGTCGAGCAGGGACGAAAGTCGGACTTAGTGATCTTGCGGTACCGTATGGAAGGGCCGTGACTCAACGGATAAAAGCTACCCTGGGGATAACAGGCTTATCACTTCCGAGCGTTCATAGCGACGAAGTGGTTTGGCACCTCGATGTCGGCTCATCGCATCCTGGAGCTGAAGAAGGTTCCAAGGGTTGGGCTGTTCGCCCATTAAAGCGGAACGCGAGCTGGGTTCAGAACGTCGTGAGACAGTTCGGTCTCTATCCGTCGTGGGCGTTGGAAATTTGAAAGGAGCTGTCCCTAGTATGAGAAGACCGGGATGGATATACCTCTGGTGTTTCAGTTGGTTTGCCAAAGCCATAGCTGAGTAGCTAAGTATAGAAAGGATAAATGCTGAAAGCATATAAGCATGAAGCCCCCCTTGAGATGAGATTTCCCTATGAGATTCCTGAAAGACTATCAGGTTGATAGGCTAGGGGTGTAAGAACAGTAATGTTTTAAGCTGACTAGTACTAATAAATCCATTGACTTTAATTTTTTTAACCCATTTATCTAGTTTTGAAAGATTTTCTTGGTGCTTAAGTTAAAAAGGTCACACCTGTTCCCATTCCGAACACAGCAGTTAAGCTTTTTAGTGCTAACAATAGTTCGATTTTTCGAGCGAAGATAGGTTGTCGCCAGGAAATGCTGAAAATAGAGGATTAGCTCAGCTGGGAGAGCGTCTGCCTTACAAGCAGAATGTCGGCGGTTCGAACCCGTCATCCTCTACCATTAACAAATAGAAAATTAAAAA
>NZ_JBKIOZ010000013.1:0-2221 GCF_046600495.1 Candidatus Phytoplasma pyri
ATTTTCCACCAATATTTTATAATTGGTGGTTATCGTGATTGTCGTCGTTCGAATGATTTCCGTTGTGATTTTGATAATTGGTTGAGTTATGATCAGCTGTCTGGATTTGTGTTAAAATTATCATTTGTTGTTGTAAATTAATAATTATTTGGGTTAAATTTTGATATCTGGATTCCAAAAGGGTGATTAATTCAGGATTACGATAATAAGAGTGATTTAAAATTCGTGTCGCTATTCGATTTCTTTCAATCATTAATTGATCAATTCGCTGTTGTAATTCGTTGAGCGACGCATCAGGATGATGATGATGATTTTCTAACGCCTGCACATAATTATAACTTAATAAGATGAATAATAAACTTAATAAACAACTACCAGTAAGGATTGTAAACGCATTTTTTAATTTGCACATGATATTAAATAACTCCTTTTTTTATTGCAAGCTTGGCGCTAGTTTGGGAAAACTGAAATTAATAATGAAAATGATGATTCTGATGATTAAATATTTATTTTTTCCATAATAAATTTAATTAATTTTACCCAATGGCTAGCGATATTATTTAAAAGTGTTTGATCAGTTTTGAAAAAATCCAAATTCAGACTAATTGTATTTTTCAGATTATAATGATATAAACAACCCCCGATAATAGCTCCTAAAAGTAATATTATGATAGTTTGCATGATATTCGAAAAAAACATATTTTTCCTGCCTTTCTAGTTAAGATAAATTTAAAAAAATAAGATTTTTAGTTTGGGATCCAAAATTAAATTTTTAAAATCTTAATTTTGGTATCCATGGCTTCTCACTAAAAAAATTATTTTTTTCTATTGGTTTAAATTGGAAATTTATTTTTTTTAAAAAAACTAAAAATATAATCATTAATATTCTTAATTTTATGATGATATGTTTATCAATTATTTAAATACATTTTATTTTTTATTTTAAAAAACAAAATATATATATATAATTATAATATATAAAAAACAAATAAAGATAAAATTAAATTTTTTTTTTACATAAAATTTTAATTTTAAAGTTATTAGTTTTTTATATTTTAATAATAAATTTGAATTTAAACCAATAGAAAACAAAACAATTTTTTAAAAAACTCATTAGTTAATGATAAATAGGTAACTATATGCATCACATTATTACGGTAATGATTATTTTTGAAAACCATAATAGTTACAAGATTTTTGATATTTGAACATTAAATAAAATGATGATCATTAAATCAATTTTAAAATTTTAATTGTTTTTTTGATTATTTTTGATGATGATGTTAGAGTCATCTTCCTATAAATCCTATATGATTAGAAAAATTATATGTTTTATTTATATATCGATGTGCCTAATTATCATTAATTTAAAAAACACTATAATCTGAATCATATTTTAAATTAAATTAATTAATATTTATTAATTTAAAGCGAATAAAATAGGTAATTATTAAAATTTTATAATAAAGAAAAAAATATTAACTTATTGAAAGTAATTAAAAAAAGTTAATTAATAGCGAAAACTAAATAAAACATTTAATATCTAAACTGCCAAATGAATAATCATAAATAATTAAGAAAGGAATAATTTTTTGTTAAATAATAATTATTTTATTAAAAAATGGATTTTTATGTTTTTTATATTTTTATTTTTTTGGGGATTAATATTTTTTATTAAGCCAACATTATTTCCTTCTTGGAACTATTTTGAGGAATCAAATAAAAATTTAATTGATTCCCAAAATTTTGTTTTAATTAAATCTAAAATAAAAAATTTACAACAAGACAAAGATACTTTACAAGCTAAAATTGATAGTTTAAGTAAAGAAAAAGACCAAGAAATAGAAACTTTAGAAGCACAAAAAGCTATTTTAGAACAAGACAAAGAGAATTTACAAGCTACAATTGATAGTTTAAGTAAAGAAAAAGACCGAGAAATAGAAACTTTAAACCAAGAAAAAGATACTTTACAAACTAACATTGATAATTTAACTAGCGAAAAAGACCGAGAAATAGAAACTTTAAACCAAGAAAAAGTTACTTTACAAGCTAACATTGATAGTTTAAGTAAAGAAAAAGACCGAGAAATAGAAACTTTAAAAGCACAAAAAACTACTTTACAAGCTACAATTGATAGTTTAAGTAAAGAAAAAGACCGAGAAATAGAAACTTTAAAAGAACAAAAAACTACTTTACAAACTAACATTGATAGTTTAAGTAA
>NZ_JBKIOZ010000014.1:0-875 GCF_046600495.1 Candidatus Phytoplasma pyri
AAAATGATTTAAACCTTATATTTAGAACCAAAAAATAAATAATAATTAAATATATATAAAAATAAATTTGAAAAGGAGTTTTAAATGAATAAAAATATAATTTTTAATGATATCATTAATAATGTTAATACTAAAGATAGTATTTCCCTATCTAAAAATAATGTTTCTAGAAAAAGTATTGCTTTAAAAACTATAATACTTTTATTAATTACTATTTCATCAACTATGATTACTTTTTTGCTTTTTAATGGTTTAACATTTAAACCTAATATACAAAATTTAATGAAACATAAACCTATTGTTACTTTAATGTTATTTGTTTTACCAGTCATTTCTTCTGTATTAATTATGAGTTCACGATTTTTATCGGTTAAAATCACCAAACATATCGCGATCACTTATTCCATTTTAGAAGGAATGTTTTTGGGGATTTTATTTTGTTTTTTAAATATCGTCTATGACAATGTATTTGAATTAGTAACAATCGATATCTTGAGTGTTTTATGTCTTTTTGCTTTAATGAATTTAGCTTTTTATAATAATATTATTAAAGTTACTAAAAAATTTGTTACTTTTATAATAATTTCAATGATAGGAATTTTTTTAATCGACTTGATAATTTTATTTACAGGAATATTTGGTAATGGTATTAACGCCACAGTAGGTGCCTCAATTTCATTTATCGCTATTATAATTGGTACTTTAAGTTTAGCGATGGACTTTCAATATGCTGAAAATATTATCCAACAAAATATTTCCAAAGATTATGAATGGAAAGTAGCAATTGGTTTTCAAATAACTCTTATTTATATTTTCATTCGTATTCTAGAATTAATGATGTATTTAGGAATGTTTAATAAACGAGAATAATATTT